>NZ_QTWD01000005.1:0-623 GCF_003460955.1 Blautia sp. AF26-2
AAGTTTTGCAGAAAATGGTTGTGTTCGGAAAGAAAGTATGGTATGATGTATAGGTGTTAAGTGTATGCGGTTTTGAAGGTATATCAAATATCTTCAAAATAGTTATTGTGGCCCGGTGGCTCAGCTGGTTAGAGCGCCGCCCTGTCACGGCGGAGGTCGTCGGTTCGATCCCGATCCGGGTCGCTTTTCATAACTAAATATCTGAAAAATGGGATCTTAGCTCAGCTGGGAGAGCATCTGCCTTACAAGCAGAGGGTCACAGGTTCGAGCCCTGTAGGTCCCATTCTTTTATGGGTGGTTTCCCGAGTGGCCAAAGGGGACAGACTGTAAATCTGCTGCAAATTGCTTCGGTGGTTCGAATCCACCACCACCCACTTGCCAATCAGGCAATCGGCCGATGTGGCTCAATTGGCAGAGCAGCTGATTTGTAATCAGCAGGTTATCGGTTCGAGTCCGATCATCGGCTTTACTTGAGAAATCAAGTACAAAAATAGGATATCGCGGGATGGAGCAGTCTGGAAGCTCGTCGGGCTCATAACCCGAAGGTCGTAGGTTCAAATCCTACTCCCGCAATTTTATGCCTAGTTAGCTCAGTTGGTAGAGCAGAGGACTGAAAATCCTCG
>NZ_QTWD01000005.1:633-258568 GCF_003460955.1 Blautia sp. AF26-2
TTACTTGAGAAATCAAGTACAAAAATAGGATATCGCGGGATGGAGCAGTCTGGAAGCTCGTCGGGCTCATAACCCGAAGGTCGTAGGTTCAAATCCTACTCCCGCAATTTTATGCCTAGTTAGCTCAGTTGGTAGAGCAGAGGACTGAAAATCCTCGTGTCTCTGGTTCGATTCCGGAACTAGGCATATTTTACGGAGCATTAGCTCAGTCGGTAGAGCACTTGACTTTTAATCAAGTTGTCCGGGGTTCGAATCCCCGATGCTTCACTATGTGGAACCCTTTCGAGGGTTCTTTTTTTGTTCTGCATATCCCAAATTGGTCCACCGGACCAATTTTGATTATGTTTATCTTAAGGTTACGGCGAAAATCTTGCAAAAGAGCAGGAAATGTACTATGCTTTGAAAGAATAAAAAAGAACGGAGGAATCTGTTTATGGCACAAAAAAAGAAAAACAAAAGACGAAGACGCCAGTTTCAGCAGAAAGTGATTTTAAGTGTTCTGCTTGTTATCATTATCGGATTGATTGGCGTGCTTGGATATCAGATGCAGAAGAACGAGAAAAAACAGACGGATGGAAACGCAAGTGCATCCTCTTCGGTTTCGTCATCCTCTCTTGTTGGGGACAGTTCAGAGCCGATATCGGATTCCAGCCCGGAGGAGGAGATTACACCGACGTCTGAGCCGGTACAGCAGATTTCGTCAGATGGTCTGAACAGTCAGCATGCCCTGCTGGTGCGGGAAAGCGATCTGGCTGAGATGATGAATCTGGGCGGAGATGAGAGAATTTATCCGGCGTCGATGACAAAGATTATGACAGCGCTGCTTACCATTGAAAATCTTCCAGATCTGAACGAGACGATTACGGTTCCGGAGGACATCTTCGAGGAACTGACGGCACAGGATGCGTCGGTAGCGGGATTTAATCCGTACGAACAGCCGACGGTTCGTGATCTTCTCTATGGTGTGCTGCTGCCATCCGGCGCAGATGCCTGTGAGACATTGGCGAGAGCAGTCGGCGGATCGGAAGAAGGTTTTGTGGCCATGATGAACCAGAAAGCAGAAGAACTGGGACTTACCAATACGCATTTTGAGAACTGCACGGGACTGCATAACGACAACCATTATTCTACCTGCCGTGATATTGCGGTGCTGATGAGCGAGTGTCTGAAGAGTGATACGTTTCGCGAGATCGTGACGAGGGAGGTTTACACAACGGAAGCTACCGCATCACACCCGGAGGGAATTACGCTGTATGACACGATGCTCCACCGGTTTACCAGCTATGAGATGAGTACGACACTGGAGAACGGGGCAGTCATTGAAGGCGGAAAGACCGGATTTACCGATGAGGCGGGTCAGTGCCTGGTCAGCTTTGCAGAATATGGAGGAGAAGAGTACATACTTGTTACGGCAGAGGCCATGACGGATTCGGGATCTGCGGTGGACAGCATCGCGGATGCGAGTACGGTGTATGGAAGATTACAGTAAATACAGGTGAAAGTGAGAGCTGGAAATGGGAGAAAATTCCCGGTTCCGGCTCTTTTTTTGCGTGAAGCAAGTCGAGAAAATAAGGTGTGGATAACATTAGGGATGTTTTGCACGGAATGCGCAGAAAAGAATTATGTTTTCCACAAAAGAAGGAAGCGCAGGGGAAAAATTGTGGATAACGGAAAGGAAAAATCCAGTTTTTGTGTATAGATCGCGCCGGATGGGAAATACTGCTTACTGTAGAAAAGCAGGAGGAGAGCGAGAAATCGAAAAACGCCTCTGAAATGCTTAAAAAGATATCAGCAGAGGTGGTAAGAACATGAAAAGAGACAAGTTGAGAATCGGCGTGATCACAGCGGCACTGGCAATGATGATTGCAGGCGGAGTGCTGACCTGGCAGCAGGATGCGAGAAACGGTAAGGCAGATCAGGCGAAACAGGGAGAGACGGCACAGCTTACAGAGGACGAAAGCACCGGAACTACAGAACAGCAGACGGAGGAGACGGCGGGAGATGCAGACGGAACGCGTGCCGTACAGGATCAGGCAGATGATGTGGAAAACAGTCTGGAACAGGTGCCGGAAATGGAAGCGGCGTGTGAAGAAGAGGCGGTGGGAAATCCAGAAGCAGATGCAGAGACGGCTCAGAATACACCGGAAGAATCAGATGGGAATACAGAAAGACAGGACGCGCAGGCGGTAAACGGAACAGCGGCGGATCAGAACGGAGAAACAGGATCAGGAGAAACAGCGGCGAATGAAGAAACGAGTGCAGCATCCGGAACTGTGGATTCTGCAGAAAATCAGGAAACGGCAGTTGAGACAGCAGGGGCTGCACAGGATCTGATGTTCAGCGAAGCGACAATCATGGAACTGCCGGTTACTGGAACAGTTCTGATTCCGTATAACATGGAAAATACCGTTTATTTCCCGACACTGGATCTTTACCAGTGCAATCCAGGCGTTGTTTTCTCGGCGGCAGAAGGAACTCCGGTTCTGGCGGCAGCGGACGGAGAAGTTGTGAGTGTGGAAAATGATGCAAGAACCGGCCTCACCGTCACCATGAATCTTGGAAATGGATACGAAGCCATCTACGGACAGCTCACAGACGTTTCCCTCGAGGCAGGCCAGAAAGTTCAGAAAGCAGCACGGATCGGAGCAGTTGCAGCACCGACGAAATATTATGTAAAAGAGGGAAGCAATCTTTTCTTTGAGATGAAAAAAGATGGAAAAGCCATTGATCCTATGGTATATCTCCCGGCAATTTCGGAATAAAAAAGAGGACCTGCACGAAATGGGATGCGGGAAAGTATTATAAAGTGTAGGATTCGCAATCGAATCTTTTTTACAGGTTTTGAATACAAAAAAGGCGGCGCAGACCGCGGATGGTAAAATACCGTTTTTCGATTGCTTTTTATAAAAAAGGCTGGCTGAAAACAGTCAGCTTTACATATAACAAACAGGATTGTTTTGATATAGAAAAAAGGCGGAATAAAAGGAAAGTAACCGGTTACAGAAAATGTGAAAGATTGTCATTTTAGGGGTTTCGTTTTTGGCTGTTATCGGTTAAAATAGACGTAGTGGACAGATCCTGAAAACAAGGAGGATTAGAAAAATATGGAGCTTTTATTTATGGACCCGGTGTTCAAAGAAGCAATCTGGGGTGGAACAAAGTTAAGAGACGTATTTGATTACGAAATTCCGAGCGATACAACCGGCGAGTGCTGGGCGATCAGCGGACATGCCAACGGAATGAGCCATGTGGCAGGCGGAAGATTTGATGGAAAAACATTAGGTGAGCTCTGGAAAGAGGAGCCGGAAATTTTCGGAAATTACCCGGGAAGCCAGGTTCCGCTGCTGATCAAGATCATTGATGCAAAAAATGATCTGAGCATCCAGGTTCATCCAGATGATGCTTATGCAGGAGAGCATGAGAATGGATCTCTTGGAAAGACCGAGTGCTGGTACGTGCTGGACTGCGAACCGGGTACAGAAATTGTTATCGGACACAATGCAAAAGACAAGGCAGAAGTGGAGAAAATGATCCGCAATCATGAGTGGAGCGATTTCATCCGCAAAGTGGCGGTACATAAGGGAGATTTCTTCCAGATCAATCCGGGATGCGTACATGCCATCAAAGGCGGCACACTGATTCTGGAGACACAGCAGAGCAGCGATATCACCTATCGTGTATACGATTATGACAGACTGCAGAACGGCAAACCGAGACAACTTCATGTAGAGCAGAGTATCGATGTTATCGAGGCTCCGTTTAAAACGGCAGATATCGATACCTTTACAGAGGAAATCCCGGGCGCGGTACATACCCATTTTGTAACATGCAAGTTCTACTCTGTAGATAAATACGACATCGACGGTGTATTCACCTTGGATGCGAAAAAATATTATACTAATGTAAGTGTAATCGCCGGAGAGGGTACTGTAAACGGTATTCCGGTTAAGAAAGGTACTCACTTTATTATACCGGCTAATTTTAATGGATGCAGATTTGAAGGAAAGCTTTCTGTAATCTGCTCAAATCCAGAAGCATAAGAGAGGAGAAAAACACAATGAGACTTGGAGCATTAGAAGCAGGCGGAACAAAGATGGTCTGCGCAATTGGAAACGCAAATGGAGAAATTTATGAGAGAATTTCTATCCCGACCGAGACACCGGAAATTACCGTTCCGAAAATGATTGAGTATTTCAAAGAGAAGGACATTCAGGCACTGGGAATCGGTTGCTTTGGACCGATCGACCTGAACAGAAAATCCGAAACATATGGTTACATTACCACAACTCCCAAATTAGCATGGAAGAACTACAACATCGTAGGCGCTTTCGCAGATGCACTGGACATCCCGGTTGGATTTGATACCGATGTAAACGGTTCTGCACTGGGTGAGGCTACCTGGGGAATCACAAAAGGTCTGGACAACAGCATTTACATCACCATCGGAACGGGCGTTGGAATGGGAATTATTTCCAATGGCAAGCTGTTGCACGGCATGCTTCATCCGGAAGGCGGACACGTTCTGCTGACCAGACATCCGAAAGATACTTACGGCGGAAAATGCCCGTATCACAGCAACTGCCTGGAAGGCCTTGCTGCAGGTCCTGCCATTGAAGCACGCTGGGGCAAAAAAGGTATTGAGCTGGCAGACAAAAAAGAGGTATGGGAGCTTGAGGCTTACTATATCGGACAGGCACTTGTAGACTGCATCATGCTGCTCTCCCCGCAGAGAATCGTTTTGGGCGGAGGCGTTATGCATCAGGAGCATATGATGCCGCTCGTAAGAGAAGAAGTAAAGAAACAGCTGAACGGATATCTTGTAACAAAAGAACTTGAGGATCTCGACAGCTACATTGTACTTCCAAGCCTGAACGACAACCAGGGTATCATGGGCGCATTGAAACTGGCGGTAGATGAGCTGGCAATGCAGTAAAAATAAAAATGAGAAAACCGTTCGGAGAAATCCGGACGGTTTTTTGCTTACAGGAAACTTCGTTGAATTTTCCTGCGAAGCAGGACTCTTTCTTATTTTTTTGATTGCGCCTAAAAGAACCGAGTGTTAAAGTTACATAGAATACAGATGAACAGAAGGAACGGAATTTGAAATGGAACAGGGGAATTTTACATATATTCTGGAATGCAGCGATGGATCTTTTTATACAGGCTGGACCAATAATTTGGAACGCAGAGTAAAGGCACACAATGCTGGAAAAGGAGCGAAATATACAAAGAGCCGCAAACCGGTAAAACTGGTGTATTTTGAAACCTTTTTAACAAAACAGGAGGCTATGCGGAGAGAATGGGAAATTAAGCAGCTTTCGCGGGTAGAAAAATGGAAGCTGATTCAAGCGAAGAAGCAATAAAAATACAAAAACAGACGGCTCAAACAGGCACAACGGTAGGTGCAGGCGAGTAGTCTGTTTTTTTGTGTCAAAGCAGGTCGAACGATTCCAGAAGAAAATAGATATTTTGACTTGAAAAATAATTTTATCCTGCTATAATAAAAGAAACAATGATAAGTAGTAATGAAAACTACATGAAGTAGTAATTGAAATACACAGCGTTTCTGACAGGAAAGGAGTGAGTAGAATGAAGTATATCAGAAAAAATGGAATCAAGGATCCTGGCAGTGCGATTACACATGGGATTGCACTGATCCTGGCGGTGGTGGGAACGCTGCCATTGCTTTTGAAGGCGGCGCGGGAGCCGGATCATCTGCATGTGGTTGCGATGGCGGTGTTTATGCTGAGTATGATTTTGCTGTATCTGGCGAGCACCGTGTATCACACGTTTGATGTAAATGGGAAGGTAAACCGTCGACTGAAAAAGTTTGATCATATGATGATTTCAGTGCTGATTGCGGGAAGCTACACACCGATCTGCCTGATTGCACTGCATGGACGGACGGGAATTGTACTTTGTGCATTGGTGTGGGCAGCAGCAATTGGCGGAATTCTTGTCAAGGCATTCTGGATCAATTGTCCGAAGTGGTTTTCCTCAGTGTTGTATATCGCAATGGGATGGCTGTGTGTACTGGCATTTCATCCGCTGTTTCTGGCTCTTTCATGGCCGGCATTTGGATGGTTGCTGGCGGGCGGCATCATTTATACGGTCGGCGGGGTGATTTACTCCTTAAAAATGCCGATGTTTAATGCGAAGCATAAAAAGTTCGGAACACATGAAATTTTCCATCTGTTTGTGATGGGTGGCAGCTTCTGTCATTTTATTGTGATGTATTATTTTGTGGCGGCGATGCCGGTATAAAAACTTGTTTGAAGATAAAACAGTAATGCAAAAATAAAATACTGCGGAACGTATTTTCGTTATACCCGGGTATTAACATTTATTTGGGAAAACTTTACGCTCCGCAGTACTATTTTTGCATTATTTTTTCTTTTGACGGTATTCACTCGGAGAAATTCCGTAGACTTTTTTGAATACCTGTGTAAAATAAGAAAAATTCGTGTAGCCGATATTCGTTGCAATTACACTGACCGGGAGATTGGTTCCCTCAAGCAGGGAAATCGCAATTTTCAGTTTTTCCTGCACGATATAGTCAGAAAGTGAAATTCCTTTTACCTTTTTGAAAAGCCGGGAGAGGTATTCCGGGTTCATGTATACCTGATGTGCGATTTCGGTGCGGGTAACATTCTGGTGAATATTTTTCTGAATAAAATTTACCACCTGGTCGATCTGTGAAACACCTGGTTCTGCGCTAATTTGAAGGCTTTTTAGATAATCAACGGAAAAATCAAGCAGTTTATGCATCTCTTCTATGGAATGACAGGAGTTGTTCAGGGCGTGAATATCGTATTCTTTTTCAAAAACACCGTGTGCATCGATGTGGTGATGGTTCAGAATCTGATAGAAGATCTGAAGAAAATCCTGTAAAAAGAGACTGAGCATTTTCTGGTTTACATGGCCGGATTCTTTTTGGCGGAGCAGATAATCATGCATGTCTGCACGGACGGCATCGTAATAACCAGAGGAGAGCATGAAATTCCAGTGGACAAAATCCGGAGGGGTGTAGGGAACCTGGGAAATGCTGGATTTCTGATAAAAAATACCGCTATAGTTTGCCACATTTTCACTGCGCTGTTCCAAAAGCTGCTGTATTTTATCTGGTAGCAGAAGAAAATTTGCAGAATGAGCACAGTAGCATGCTATTTTAAAGTGGAGATACTGTGAAGCGGCTTCCACAAAAGTATGCAAATAAATTTGCACCTGATCTTTTGTAAAATTATCGGTTTCGTATAAAATAAGGGCAAAAACCTGTTCGTGGACATGGCAGAAAAGCAGTTTTTTAGTGAACGGCTTAAACAGCTCGGAAACGACATTCTGCAGGATAGAGCGGAGGAGAGAAAGGTCACGAACTGGATGTGGCGTGTCCTGTTCGAGAATATCAATCAAAGTCAGAACACAGGAACGGCCGGGATCGAGTTTTATGGAGATCGTGTCCAGAAAACTCAGAATATTCTGCGGTTCTGCAGGCTGTTTCTGCAAAAATTCATTTAAAAGCACATCAAGAAGATCCATTTCGCGTTTGCTGAAATAGTTTCCATATTCACTGTAAAATTTTTCCTTTCTTTCCTTTTGAATTTGCAGGACTGCTTTCTGAATGGAAACCTCAATTGCACTGTAGGGAGCGGGCTGAATCAGATAATCGAATCCGCCGAGTTGCAGTGCTTTTTGTGCATAGGAAAAATCTTCATGTGAGGTGAGAAAAATACATTTGATTTCTGGAAAATGCTCCGCAACCCATTCATAAAGTTCAAGACCGCTGCCGAGCGGCATTTCGATATCGCAGAGCATGATATCCACGGAATTGTTTGAAAGAATTTCACGCGCACGGATAATGTCGTTAGCACAGAAAACCTGTCGGATGGAAAGCGCATCCCAGTTGATGCCGGAATGAATACCGGCGACAACATCGGGTTGGTCATCAATAATCAATACATTCATTCGGGATTCCTCCTCTTTCTAGGATAATGAAAACAAATTTTCGTTTGAGAGTAAGCTACTTTTAGTTTCTGAACTGGTATTTGGTTCTTCCTGGATGGGCAGGATAATTTCTGTCAGGGCGCCGGAGGAATTGTTCATACAGATCAGTCCGGCCTGATCACCGTAAAGTAAGGTAAGTCGTTGACGGAGATTGTGTATACCGATGTGCTGTCCGGTTACTGCATCTTCTGTATGTTGCAGAAAGGACTGCAGAAATTCGTCCGGAAATCCGGTTCCGTTATCCTGAATACTGATATTTAAATAATTTCCTTCTTCAGTCTCTGTCAGCTGTACGGAAATGTGTACATTGAGCGGCTGGCTGGAGATTCGCCCATGCTTAAAAGAATTTTCGACGAATGTCTGAATGCAGAGCATGGGAACCGGAAACTTTGAAACAGCGGGATCGGCAGAAATGGTCAGCTCAGAAGAATCTCTTGTGTTTAGCTTCTGAAGTTTATAATAATTCTGTACCTGATTCAGTTCCGTCTGCAGTGGCACAAGACTGCTGTTGTCGCGGAAGGTATAGCGGATATACTGGGAAACATATAAAATCATTTGCTGTGCATCGTTTCCTTTATTCTGTTGAATCATACCGTAAAGAGTTTTCAGGCAGTTCAGATAAAAATGAGGCTTCAACTGAATTTGAAAATATTGCAGCTGAGATTTTTGAATGATCAGCTTATTTTCATAAGTGCGGATTTTCAGATTGTGAATTTCATCCATCATTCGGTTAAAAGTGGAATTAAAGACGGAAAATTCACGGATAAACTGTGTTTCCTGCAGTTTTGAGTTCAATTTACCGTTTCGAATATTCTCCATGGTAGCGATTGCATCTCTTAATGGAGAAAAGTAAATTTTGATGGCCAAAAAACACATGAACGGAATCAAAAGCAGTGCCAGCACAGAGGCAATGATGGCAAACATCTGTGTCGCATTTAAATAAAACTGGCTTCCCTGGTAAGGGGAAAGGTAAAGCATGGTAATATCAGCATATTTTAAGCGATCCTGTACAACAAAAAAGTTTTCTTTTTGTCCTTTTTTGATGTGGTTATTGTCTTCAGGCGAAAAGGTCAGTTTATTTTCTGTAATGGTTTTAGAAGGATTTAATACGGTTCCGTCGTTGGAAAGATAGACGAGTGAACTAGTTTTATGCGTCTGTGTGGCGAGGCGAGATGGAGCCATGACCAGATCAAAATCTACGAGAGAAACACTGTAGGCATTGGAAAAACCGATAAGGCGAACCAAAAAGTATTTATCACCGACTTTATCGTAAAACCAGGATTTGGGAGTTGATTCAAAATCAAGGGATTTTACGTAATTCTGCATTGTTATTAATTCTTTATAGGAATAGCAGTCCTGATAGGCACAGCGGCAGACATCATTGGGAGCAGAATAAATATAGACAGCACCGAGACATTCTGTCAGAGCAAGCTGTTCCCGTGCTTTATTCACAATGGAGAGTGTATTTAAATGAACATCGAGCGGATCAAGTTTATATTTTAGTTTCTGATAATTCCAGTTCGTAGCCCAGTTCTGTGCCATTGAGGTTTCTATCTGGGAAAGATCTGCTTCTAACTGTTCCTGATAGAGAAACAGAGCATTTCGATTTGCAGAAGCGATTTCGCGGTTCAGCAGGCGAAGCGAGTAGAAATCAAAAAATATCGTCAGAAATGTAAGCGGAATAAGCATGATAAGGCTTATAAGGGTGAAAAAAATTTTTGATGAGATGTAAAAATTTTTACGAGATAACATAAGAACCTCCCAAAATATAACAATATAAGAAAAATCGTGTGAGCGTTCCAACTGTTGGAACATGCCATTTATTCTAATATAGATGTCGTGTGTTTTCAAGAAATAAGTATACAGATTCGTTAAAATAACGAAAGTTACAGTGGTATGTCACAATATATAAAGAGAAAGTCACAGATTTTATAGAGAAAGAGATACTTCTTTGATAGGATATAGCTATTCGTAAAACAAAGAAAAGAACAAAGGAGAGAAATGTAATGAATAAGAAAAAAGCAATGGCATTTTTACTTGTTTCTGTTATGGCGGGAAGTATGCTGGCAGGTTGCGGAAGCGATGCAAGCTCTGCACAGGGTTCATCTTCTAAGAGCGCAGAAAGTAGCAATAATGACAGCTATACAGTAAAAATTCTGGCACCTGGTGATGCAAGTACAGATGACTGCGCAAAAATTTCTGAAGCAGCGAGCAAAATCACAGAGGAAAAATTTAATACAAAAATTGAAGTAACAAGAGTTGGCTTTGGAAGCTATGATCAGCAGGTAAACCTGACATTGGCATCTTCTGAAAAATTGGATCTGATGTATGAGTACTGTGGAAATGTAACATCTGCAATCAGCAGCGGACAGATCCTTCCGATTACGGATTATCTGGACAGCTATGGCAGCGATATGAAATCTGAAATCAGTGAATCCGACTGGAAATGTGTAACCTTTAACGGCAATATTTATGGTGTTCCGTCCAATAAAGAGAAAGCAACGGGATGGGGATTTGCTATGAATAAAGAGATGGCAGATGCAACCGGAATTGACTATAGTTCTATTAAAACAGAAGAGGAGTTGGAGCCGCTCCTTGAAAAAGTAAAAGAAATGTATCCAGATGTATATCCCATTGTTTCTCATGTGGGTTCCATGAGCCTTATGACAAACCCAGATGACCTTGGTGGAGATATCGGATCTTTAGAGAGTGTATCTTCTGACAGCACAGAAGTTATTAATTACTACGCAACAGATAAATATATGAACGAAATGAAACTTCGCTATGACTGGGCGCAGAAAGGTCTGATCATGCCGGATGCTTCCACTTCTACTGAAATGGCAAATAGTCTGATTGGTTCTGGTAAAGGTTTTGGACGTTTTACAAATACAAAACCAGGTATCGAGCAGGAGATCGAAAAAGAGTCCGGAAAAGAAATCGTTGTTTTGAATCTGGTAGAACCATATACTACCACAACACGTGTTGACATTGTATGGTATGTTCCGCATAACAGTGATAAACCGGAAAGAGCTGTACAGGTATTAAACGAGATCTACACAAACCCGGATCTGGCAAATATTCTTATCAATGGTCTGGAAGGAACTCATTATGAGTTTACAGACAAAGACAACGGTGTCATCAACTACCCAGACGGTGTAACAGCAAGTAACACAGGTTATACCAGTCTTCCATGGGCTTGGCCGAATGAGGCAATTTCCTATGTATGGGAAGGAAATGATCCGGATATCTGGGATCAGACCCAGGAGTTCAACAACAATGCGGTTGTTTCTCCGGCCAAAGGTTTTGCATGGGACAACACAAATGTACAGAACGAAGTAACTGCATGCGCAAACGTAACTGCCAAATATGGTCCTGCACTGCAGTGCGGTTCCTTGGATCCAGAAACTACCATTCCGAAATTCCTGGATGAGTTGAAAGCAGCAGGAGCAGATACCATCATCGCTGAGAAGCAGAGACAGTTAGATGATTGGCTGGAAGCCAACAAATAATGGAGGCTGGGAAGATGAAAAGAAATTGGGGTAAAATTCGCAGATTTATTCCCATGTATCTGATGCTGCTTCCGGGGCTTGTATACTTATTTATCAATAACTATATGCCTATGGCTGGAATTATCATTGCATTCAAGAAATATAATTACAGTCTGGGAATCTTCAAAAGCCCGTTTACAGGTCTTAAAAACTTTGAGTTTTTGTTTAAGACAAAAGATGCTTGGACAATTACAAGAAATACACTGGGATATAACATTATTTTTATCGTGCTTGGAACAGTCCTTGCAATTGCAGTAGCAATTCTGCTGAATGAGATCCGTTCCACGATGGGAAAGAAAGTATACCAGACCCTAATTCTGGTACCGTTTCTGATTTCTATCGTCGTTGTCAGCTATTTGGTATATGGATTCCTGAGTACAGATGCGGGATTTATTAACAACAGTATTCTGAAACCGATGGGAAAAGAGGCAATTGGATGGTATTCCAATGCGAAATATTGGCCATTCATTTTGATTTTTGTCAATATATGGAAAAACCTGGGATATAACTGCATTATCTATTATGCAACGGTAGTAGGATTGGATGCCAGTCTTTACGAGTCTGCATCTATCGACGGTGCAAACCGCTGGCAGAGAATTGTACATATCACACTACCGGGATTGAAAACAACCATTATCACCTTGACGCTGATGAGTGTAGGACGTATTTTCTATTCAGATTTCGGACTGTTCTATCAGGTACCAATGAACAGCGGACCGTTGATCGATGTGACTAACACCATCGATACTTACGTATATCGTGGATTGATGGAGCTGAATAACATTGGTATGGCATCTGCCGCAGGTCTTTATCAATCACTGGTAGGATTTGCACTGGTACTGATTGCAAACCTGATTGTTCGAAGACTGGACGAAAACAGTGCATTATTCTAAGCGAAGGGAGAGTATGAAAAATGGTTGAAAGAAATAAAAGCTTTCAGATTGCAGCTAATGTGATTATGATCTTACTGTCCGTTATGTGTATCGTCCCGTTTATTCTGCTGATTATGTCATCAATCACCAAAGAGAACATTCTATTAAAATATGGATATTCTTTCTGGCCGCGTGAAATCAGTTTTGATGCATACAAAACACTGCTGGTAGATTCAGGCAGTATTGTAAGAGGTTATATCATTTCCGCACTGGTAACGGTAGTCGGAACCGTGGCAAACCTGACTCTGACAACATTGTTTGCCTATCCACTGTCAAGAAAAGAGCTTCCGGGAAAAGCATTTTTCTCCTTTGTGATTTTCTTTACGATGTTGTTCAACGGTGGCTTGGTACCGTCCTATATGATGTGGACTGGAATCTTTCATATTAAAAATACCATCTGGGCACTGATTGTTCCAAATCTTCTGATGGGAGCTTTCTATGTCATCATGATGAGAACGTATTTCACCACCAACATTCCTGATGCGGTCATCGAGGCTGCAAGAATTGACGGAGCAGGTGAGTGGAGAATTCTGGCAAAAATTGTTCTTCCGATGTCTACGCCGATTATTGCTACACTGGCACTTCTGGTCGGCCTCGGATACTGGAATGACTGGTTGAATGGTCTGTACTATATCAACAACGATAAACTGTACAGTATTCAGGTTCTGCTGAATAAGATGCTTCTGGATGTGCAGTATCTAATGAGCGGTGCTTCAGGAGGAGCATTGACACAAAGCATTACACTTCCGGCAACTGGTATCAAAATGGCCGTTGCAGTTATGGGAGCACTTCCAATTCTGGTTGTGTATCCATTCTTCCAGAAATACTTTGTGAAAGGTATTGTGATTGGAGCTGTAAAGGGCTAATAGAATTCTTATAATAGAAAGCAGACTTTCCAGATACACGCAGGAATGCGTGAGAATGGAAAGTCTGTTTTTTTGATGCAGCTTTAGTTCAGCTTAATATTTTTAAACAGCGATCCCAGTGTCGTTGTCACTTCCTCTGTCTCCGGGAGTTCGATGGTTTCTTCCTGAATTTCTTCGGCGGCAACGTCGTCGAGTGCCTTCATGGAGAGACTGAGTTTGCCGTCTTTGATGGCAATGACTTTTACTTTGACTTTATCGCCGACTGCCAGAACTGCAGACGGATGTTTGATGCGTTTGGCGCAAATCTGGGAGATGTGGACGAGGCCGGAGAGGCCGTTTCCGAGGTTGATAAATGCGCCGTATGGCTGCAGGCTTTCAACGGTTCCTTCGGTAACAAGGCCGACTTCTACGTTGGAGATTTTCTCTTTGCGCTCTTCGTCTGCTTTCTCGCGGAGAATTTCGCGGGCGGAGAGAATCAGACGGTCTTTTTCTTTGTCAAGGTCAAAAACCTGAACTTGAATGTCTTTGTTTAAATATTCGTTCAGATCTTCCACATAGTTCAGGGAAAGCTTGGATGCCGGGATAAAGCCGCGGATTCCTTCAACATAGGCAATCACGCCGGCATTTACAATGCCTTTTACTTTTACATCCAGTACGGTTTTCTCTTCTTTGTACTGTGCGAGTTTTTCCCATGCGAGGATATCGTTTGCCTCTGCGCGGGAGAGAAGAATGTTGCCGTGGCCGTCGTCTTTGCGGATCACGGTTGCGGTGATTTCGTCACCGACCTGAACAGCGTCTTTTAAGGAGAAGCCAGGCTCGTTGCTGAAGTCCTCGGCGCGGATGACGCCCTCTGCGTAGTATTTCAGATCGAGAATCACCTCTTTTTCATCTACGGAGATGACGGTTCCGGTGAGCATGTCGCCTTCCTCAATTTTTTTGAAGGAAGCTTCCAGCTCTGCGGAGAAGTCATCCATGGTTAATTGTTCTTCTGACATAATGAAACACCCCTTTTTCGTAAGAATAACAGGAAAACGAGAGGAAAATTGTGGATTTATGAAAAAATCGGGTTCAATTTTGCACGTTTTTCTATCTGCGTTTATCTTAACATAAAAGATTTTCTTTGACCAGATGAAAAAAGGATGGTAATATGTGTGTAGTCGTTACCAAAATTACTGAGACGCGCACTTGCTGCGCGGCTGCAGGAGAAAGTGATTCAGGTGGCCGCCCGGAACTTCGCGGAGCGAATTTGCATGTGCAGGGCGGCGGTTACTGGTCACGAAGTGAGCAGTAACTGTAGTCGTTACAAAAAAAGAAGTAAAACTACCGGGACGAACTTACTGTATACCACAAACATACAGAAGGGAGGAGTACTATTATGAAATCAAATTCAAGAGTTTATGTAATTGGACATAAAAATCCGGATACGGATTCCATTTGTTCGGCGATTGCCTATGCGGATA
The DNA here is from genome assembly GCF_003460955.1 of Blautia sp. AF26-2. NCBI lineage: Bacteria > Bacillati > Bacillota > Clostridia > Lachnospirales > Lachnospiraceae > Blautia > Blautia sp. AF26-2. The sequence goes on from NZ_QTWD01000005.1 coordinate 15,441, forward strand.
TCAAGAACAGGACAGATAAAACCAAAACCTACATGGCGCGGCGTGCCGGTCAGATCAATGAGGAGACCGAGTATGTACTGAAGCGTTTTGGCGTGCGCGCACCGGGGTATCTGCCGAATGCGGGAACGCAGGTAAAGGAAATTGAAATCCATGAGGTGCCGAGCGTACCGGGCACGATTTCCGTGAAGAAAGCGTATTCCATGATGAAAAACAACAACGTGGTCACACTGCCGATTACTTCGCCGGACAATGATCTGCAGGGCGTGATTACGGTCAGTGATATCGCAGAATCCTATATGGATTCTTATGACAGCCATGTCATGTCACTGGCAAGGACGCAATACCGCAGTATCGCGGATACGTTGGATGGTTCGGTTATTGTCGGAAATGAACATGGTTATTTTATCCGCGGAAAAGTCGTTGTCGGCGCATTCCATCCGGATACGATGGAGAACTACATCGAAAAAGATGACCTTGTCATTCTCGGAAACCGTGCGGAGGACCAGCTCTGTGCAATCGAGATGGATGCAAGCTGCATTATCGTCGGACTTGGCGCAAAGGTGACGAAAACGATTCAGAAATTTGCAGAGGAAAAATGCTGTGTGATCATCAGCAGTCCGCATGACACGTATACGATTGCGCGTCTGATTAACCAGAGTATTCCGGTCAAATATCTGATGCGCAGAAGCAATCTGATCACGTTCAACACCGAAGATTTCCTCGATGATATCAAAGAAGTTATGAAAAATCAGAGACACCGCGATTTCCCGATTCTGAACAAGAAAGGAAAATATGTGGGAACGATTTCCCGTCGGAACCTGATCGGAAATGCAGGAAAGAAACTGATTCTCGTCGATCACAATGAGGAATCACAGGCGGTCGATAACGTCAAAGAGGCGGAGATTCTCGAGATCATCGACCATCATCGTCTGGGATCACTTGAGACGATGGCGCCGGTTATGTTCCGCAATGAGCCGGTGGGCTGCACGGGAACGATTATGTATGAAATTTATAAGGAAAAAGAGCTGGAGATCGCGCCGAACATCGCAGGACTGCTCTGCGCAGCCATCATTTCCGATACGCTGATGTTCCGGTCGCCGACGTGTACGTTTCTTGACAAAGCGGCAGCAGAGGCACTGGCGGACATTGCAGGCATCAGCATTCCGGAGTTTGCATCCGAAATGTTCCGTGCAGGAAGCAACCTGAAAGATAAATCACCGGAAGAAATTTTCTACCAGGATTTCAAAAAATTCATCATGGGCGATGTTACGTTTGGTGTCGGCCAGATTACATCCCTCGATGCGGGCGAACTGGAATCCATCAAGGAACAGCTTCTGCCGCAGATGGAAAGCGAGTGCGGAAAACACGGCATCGAGATGGTATTCTTTATGCTGACCAATATTATAGAAGAATCTACAGAGCTTCTGTATTATGGAAGCGGGGCAAAGGAAGTCATCGAAAAAGCTTTTGAAGATCTTCCGGTCAACGAGGTCAGCTGCGAGCTGAAGGGTGTTGTATCGAGAAAGAAACAGCTGATTCCGGCATTTATGATGGCGCTGCAGAATCAGTAAAAACAGAAAAAATAAAAAAGCGTGGTTCCGGGCCTGAAAACAGATCCGGGGCACGCTTTTTTCGGTCATAAAAGAGTGAAAAAGAGGAAAGGAAAGAAATAAGAATGGGAAAACAGACATGGAAAGCGGGAAATATGCTGTATCCGCTGCCGGCGGTCATGGTGTCGGTGCGCGGAAAGAACGGGGAGGACAACATCATCACCGTTGCCTGGGCCGGCACGGTGTGTACGAATCCTCCGATGGTATCGATCTCGGTGCGGCCGGAACGCTACAGCTATCAGATGATCAAAGAGAGCGGTGCGTTCGTCATCAACCTGACGACGGAGGACCTCTGCTATGCGACCGACTACTGCGGCGTGCGCTCGGGAAGAGATGTGGATAAGTTCAAAGAGATGAAACTGACGAAAGTCGAGGCGGAGGAGATTTCCGCACCGATGATCGGGGAGTCGCCGGTTAATATCGAGTGTAAAGTGGAGCAGGTGCTCGAACTGGGCTCGCATCACATGTTTCTTGCAAAAGTTGTGGCTGTCCATGCGGATGAGGCATACATGGATGAGCGCGGCCGCTTCGATCTGAACCGCGCGAAACCGATTGTGTATTCCCACGGAGAGTACTTTGGAATCGGGAAAAAGCAGGGAACCTTTGGCTGGAGCGTGAAGAAAAAATCGAAAACACCTAATATAAAAACAAAAAACCGCAGCTAATCTTTATTTTCTAAAGAATCAGCACGCGAAATTTTATAGTACTTTCGGTAAAAATATACAAAATCGACAAAAATACTGGGTAAATATTAGAAAACGCTACAAAATCATGATTTATTAGGAATTTTTTGCGTGAAATATTGCAAAAACCGGATATTTTATGCTATAATATCAACCAATCGTTGACCTTATAAAATTAAGTGTTCCGGAGGACGGGAGAATCCACCGGAGACGCGAGAGAGTGCGGAAATGATTTTCTCCACGCTTTAAGGCTGATGAGAACCGCAGATGGATCTTTTAAAGAAATCTTTCTGCACTACATTAAGGGAGAAATTTCAAGGAGGAAACGAACATGTCATACGTAGATGAGGTTATTGAGTCCGTAGTTGCAAAAAACCCAGCTGAGCCGGAATTCCATCAGGCAGTCAAAGAGGTTCTGGAATCTCTTCGCCCTGTTATTGAAGCAAACGAGGAAAAATACAGAAAAGTCGCTCTTCTGGAGAGAATGGTAGAGCCAGAGCGTCAGATCAAATTCCGTGTGCCGTGGGTAGACGATAAAGGACAGGCTCATGTAAACACCGGATATCGTGTACAGTTTAACAGTGCAATCGGACCTTACAAAGGAGGAATCCGTCTGCATCCTTCTGTAAATATTGGTATTATCAAATTCCTGGGATTCGAGCAGGTATTCAAAAACTCACTGACCAGCCTTCCGATCGGCGGAGGTAAAGGTGGTTCTGACTTCGATCCGAAAGGAAAATCTGACAGAGAGATCATGGCATTCTGCCAGAGCTTTATGACAGAGCTTTGCAAATATATCGGCGCAGACACCGACGTACCGGCTGGTGACATCGGAACAGGCGCAAGAGAGATCGGCTTCATGTTCGGACAGTACAAGAGAATCCGCGGCGTATACGAAGGCGTTCTGACTGGTAAAGGTTTAAGCTACGGCGGATCTTTAGCAAGAACAGAGGCTACCGGATACGGACTGCTGTACCTGACCCAGGAGCTGCTGAAACTGAACGGCATCGACATCGCAGGCAAGACCGCTTGTGTATCCGGTTCCGGAAACGTTGCAATCTATGCAATCGAGAAAGCTACTCAGCTTGGTGTGAAAGTTCTCACCTGCTCTGACTCCAACGGATGGGTTTACGATCCAGACGGAATCGATGTAGCTGCATTAAAAGAGATCAAAGAAGTAAATCGTGCCCGTCTGACCGAGTACAAGAAATATCGTCCAAACTCTGAGTACCACGAAGGACGCGGCGTATGGGTTGTAAAAGCAGACCTTGCTCTTCCTTGCGCAACTCAGAACGAGCTGCTGCTTGAGGATGCAAAAGCACTTGTTGAGAACGGATGCACTGCAGTATGCGAGGGCGCTAACATGCCTACTACTCTGGAAGCAACCAAATATCTGCAGGAGCACGGCGTAATCTTCGCACCTGGAAAAGCTGCAAATGCAGGTGGTGTTGCAACATCCGCACTCGAGATGTCCCAGAACTCTGAGCGTCTGTCCTGGACCTTCGATGAAGTTGATGCAAAACTGAAAAATATCATGATCAACATCACACACAACATGGTTGATGCTGCAAAACGTTACGGCCATGAGGGCGACTATGTTATGGGCGCTAACATCGCAGGCTTTGAGAAAGTAGCTGACGCTATGATGGCTCAGGGAATCTGCTAATCTAATTTTGAGAAATCCAAAGGGATCTCCGGTTAAGAACGGGGGTCCCTTTTTGCATAAAAGATAGAAGAAACACAGAAAAATAACGAAAATTACAGTGTACAAAAAACATTACATTTTGCAACGAGACTAGACAGAAGAAATAGACTTTCACGCGGTACCGTGTGAATAAAACGACAGAATATGCGAGTAAGTTGTATTATTATGCATAAATGCAATATACAGGTAAGATAAAAACGTAAGAAAAACGTAAGAAAAAAGATGTTTTATGTTCAGAAATAGAGCGTATAGTAAACAAAAATAATGCAAAAATAATGAAAAGCAGAAGTTGACAAGAGCTTGCGCGAGAAATATAATTATTTATGTATTGATAAAGAACTTGTTTGCATTAATATGTAATGAATTTGCATACAGGGAAGAGGAAGAGAAGATGACATTAAAAGATTGCTACATGCAGATGGGAGCAGATTACGAGGAAACCGTTCAGCGGCTTCGCAGTGAATCTCTGATTCAGCGGATCATTTTAAAATTTCCTCAGGATCCGAGCTATCAGGAGCTTTGCCAGGCACTGGCGGACGGAAATATTGAGGTTGCATTCCGTGCAGCTCATACATTAAAAGGCGTGTGCCAGAATCTTGGCTTTAACAATCTGTACGAGCCAAGCGCCGAGCTGACCGAGCGGTTAAGACCGCTGCAGGAGACCGAGACGGATGATCTGATGCAGAAGGTGACGGAAGAATATAACCGCACCGTAAAAGCGATTGAGGATTTCCAAAACGCTTAAATTGAAGGAAGAAAACAAGGAGACATTGATCTGTGAGATGAGGAACACAGACCGGTGTCTCCTTTTTTATGGAATTCTGTACAAGATGCGGGTTGACGGGAAAAAAGAAACATGATAATCTTTTTACATAAAAGCACAGCTTATGAAGAAGAATTGCTTAAAAAGAAAAACTTATAAGTATCTATAAGAAAAAACAAGGACGCTTTGCCGGAAAAATTCCGGCTGTGCAGGGCATATTCCATACCGAAAGGCAAGGCAGCCCAAATCTACAAAAGCAGGAGAAAAGCAATGAAAAAAGAAAAAAGTTCAGCTATGGGAACCCCGTACACCTTTGAAGGACGGATTCCGCTGAAGCAGGCGATTCCGCTTGGATTGCAGCACGTAATGGCGATGTTCGTAGGAAACCTCACCCCGCTTCTGATCATCATGGGAGCGTGCGGTCTGACGGCGGATGCGGGCTACGGTGCACTTCGTACGGCTCTTTTGCAGAATGCAATGACAGTAGCCGGTATTGTAACACTGGTACAGATGTTTTCGATTGGACCGATCGGCGGTAAAGTACCGATTGTTATGGGTACATCTTCTGGATTCCTCGGCGTATTCAAGAGCGTGACAGCCGTGCTGGGACAGGGCGCGCTGACGTACGGCGCTATCCTTGGTGCGACAATTGTCGGCGGTCTGTTTGAGGGCGTGCTTGGCGTCTGTTTAAAGCCGCTTCGTAAATTTTTCCCGTCGGTTGTTACCGGCTGTGTCGTTATGGCGATCGGTCTTTCGCTGATTCCGGTTGGAATCAATTATCTCTGCGGCGGTTCCGGAACGAACGATTACGGTTCCATACAGAACCTGTTCCTTGGCATGGTCGTTCTGATTGTAACGCTGGCACTGAAGCACTTTACAAATCCGAAGGGAATCTTAAGCACGGCTTCAATTCTGATCGGTATTTTAGTCGGCTACGTGGTAGCTATTATTATGACCATGGTTCTGCCGCATACCGGAACGGCGGTTCTTGAGGATGGAAGCACTGTTTCCTATACATATTCCTGGGTTGTCAATTTCCAGCAGGTAAAAGATGCGTCCTGGTTCGCACTCCCTGGTATTGCAGGCTTTGGAAAACTGGCTGAGGTAAAACCAGTCTTCCGTGTGGAGGCAATTCTCCCGGTAGCGATCATGTTTATTGTAACAACCGTTGAGACGGTCGGCGATATCTGCGCCTGCGTAGAGAGCGGTATGGACCGCGAGGCAACCGATTCTGAGCTTTCCGGCGGTATCATCTGCGACGGTCTTGGATCCAGCTTTGCAGCAGCACTCGGCGTTCTCCCGAATACTTCTTTTGCACAGAACGTCGGCATTATTTCGATGACAAAAATCGTAAACCGTATGGCACTTTCCTGCGGAGCCATTTTCCTGATCCTCTGCGGACTCTGCCCGAAGATTGCAGCATTTGTATCCATTATGCCGCAGTCCGTACTCGGCGGTGCAGCCGTTATGATGTTTGCGTCAATTCTGGTTTCCGGTATCCAGCTCATCACAAAAGAGCCGATTACGAGCCGTGAGATCACGATCGTTTCTGTTGCACTGGGTCTTGGCTACGGCCTTGGTTCCACAGCGGGAGCAACTTCTGAGCTTCCTTATTATATCCAGCTGATTTTCGGCGGCTCCGGTATTGTTCCGGCAGCTGTTGCGGCGATTGTACTGAATATTATTATTCCAAAAGAGAAGAAAAAAGCAGAATAAAGAACAAAAAAAGAAAAAGAACCTCTTATGTTTCCGGAAAGAAGTATTCCCGGGGAGAGATAAGAGGTTCTTTTTTATTGTGCTGCCCGGCATTCGGAGGGAACTGCCGGTAGAAGGCTCTGCAGGTAAAATGTCTGAAAATACGAGGAATATACAAAATGACGGAAAAAGCACAAAAAATCCGTCAATAGATAAAAGAATAACGAAAAAGAAAAAGTCAAGATTGACTATAAATTTTAAAATAGTGTACAAAATCGACAATATGAATTAAAAAAACGAAATAAATTGTGAAAAATACATAAAAAATGCTTGTCAAAACGGGTGGAAGAGAGGTGTAATCATTGCATAAAAAGTGTGACGAAAATGTGAAAGTTTTAGGCAAAACGTATGATTAAAAACAATGGATTCTTCGTAAGCCTGGACAAAAGCAACAACGGAGCACGCAAAAAGAACGTAAATCACAAGGAGGACACCAAATGAAAAAGAAAGTAATTTCTGCATTACTGGCAAGCACCATGATCGTAAGCCTGGTAGCATGTGGCAGCACTGGAGGAGACAGTTCTGACACAAACAGCAAGAGCAGCGGCACAACAGCATCAAGTACGGCAGGCGGCGATGAAGCAAAGGATACCTCATCGGACAGCGGCTCCGGCGATGCAGCAGGTTCTGGTGACTGGGTTGCAGCAGCTGATGAAGCAGATGATGCAGTACCGGGTGAAAATGACGATCGTGCGTTTGCAAAATTTGATCATGTCGTAGAAGTACATTATGGATATCAGATCGACCCGAAGGATACCACACTTCCGGACGGCGATTCCGTAGATAACAACCAGTACACCAGATACCTTCTGGATAACTACAACATCAAAGTTGTCTGCGACTGGACTGCAGGTAATGCATCTGACTTCCAGCAGAAAGTATCTCTGGCAATCGCATCTGCTTCCCTTCCGGATGCAGTCGTTGCACCAACCCGTAACTACCTGGTACAGGCAGCAAGAGCAGATCTTCTTGCAGACCTCTGGCCGGAGTTCAACCAGTACGCATCCAAACAGGTAAAAGAAATCATCGAGACTACCGAAGGACGTGCGATCAACAATGCAACCGTAGACGGAACCTTCTGTGCACTGCCAAACATATCGGTAGATACCGATGGTGTTTACCTGTACTTTATCCGTCAGGACTGGCTGGATCAGTTAGGACTGGAAGTTCCGAAGACCGTAGATGAACTCGGCGAAGTAGCTCAGAAATTTAAAGACGCAGGTCTCAGCCCGGATTATGCAATTGCAGGTATTGATAACGGCGGAAGAACCTACTCCAACTTCCTGAACTCCTCCAACAACGGATACGGTTTCGATGCTGTATATCAGGCATTCAATGCAACACCGGGATATTTTCTGAAAGATGATTCCGGCGAACTGTACTGGGGAACTACAACAGATGAAATGAAAGAAGCCCTTACCACCTTACATGACTGGTATGAAAAAGGCCTCATCAACCCGGAGGTTGGAACCACAACCAACGGCGACAATGCAAACAATGTTAAGAACGGAACCTGCGGTATCTTCATGGGACCATGGTGGAGCCTTGGATACGGAAACCCGGATTCCTTCCGTAACGATAACAATGCAAACTGGCAGGCATATCCGCTGTACACCAAAGACGGTGAGTGGAATGTTCATATGAAAGACGTTGGAACCACTTATACTATGGTAAACAAAAACGCATCGGATGATGTGAAGAAAGCCATTGTTATCATGAACAACGTACTCGTTCGTGATGAGTCTACCTTCGATACTTCTGTAGCAATCGGCTGGTATCCGCTGCGTAACTGTATGGCAGCTACCGATGAGTGCGAGTATGAGTATGATGCACTGATGGGAATCATCAAAGGCGAAGCAAGCGCAGATGATTATCAGCAGGGCGGAAGCAAATTCAACGGTCTGTACAAGAACCTGGCAAACGATGCCGCAACTCTGAAAGACGTTATCTCTGAGGACTATGACGGATCCAGAGATCTGGCAGTAACCGATATGGATGTCAATACCAACAACGGACAGTTCAACAGATTCTATGCACTGCTGATTGGTGATCGTCCATACGCAACACTTGAGCCGGATCACAAGATCTATTCTGAACTGTACTACACCATCGACGGAATGGATACCTACTGGACCCAGATTTCTGACCTGGAAGACAAGAGTATCCTTCAGTTCATCACTGGTGCGAAGAGCCTTGACGAGTGGGATCAGTTCTGCACCGACTGGCATGTACAGGGCGGCGATCAGATCCTTGAGCTGGTAAAAGATTACCTGGCTGAGTAACTAATGTAAATGTATGATGTGGAGGGTGGGGTACAGGAAAGCCTGTACCCCACTACTTTAAAAAAATGACATCAAAGGAGGAGCTTGCCGTGAAGAAGAAAAAAGGCCGTCTCGGGCTGTCAAATTCCTTTCACTATACGTTAATGGTTCTGCCGGGTTATATCTGGCTGTTCATGTTTTCTATCGTTCCGATGGTTGGTATTGTAATGGCATTCCAGGATTACAATCCGAGCAAAGGATGGTTCGGCTCTCCGTGGGTAGGTTTGAAATGGTTTAAATACCTGACCGTTATCCCGGATGCAAAACGGGCACTTGTCAATACTCTGATTATTGCAATCGCAAAGGTTATCCTGAATATCATCATTCCGCTGGTGTTCGCACTGCTGCTGAATGAGGTAAAGAATATGAAGTTCAAAAAGACGGTTCAGACGATCGTATATCTGCCGCACTTCGTATCCTGGGTTATCCTTGCAAACATCATCACCAATATCCTTGGCGCAAACGGAATTTTCAACACGGTCCGCAGCGCAATGGGCGCAACGGATACCGTTCTTCCGATGACCATGCCTGGCATCTTCCGTCAGTTACTGATCGGAACTGATGTATGGAAAGAGTTCGGTTACAACGCAGTTATTTATCTTGCAGCGCTGACCGGCATCAGCCCGAGCCTTTACGAGGCAGCTGCAATCGACGGCGCAAGCCGCTGGAAACGTGTATGGCACATCACCATCCCGGGACTAGTTCCGACCATCGTTCTTCTGACCACACTGGCAATGGGCAACGTTCTGAATGCAGGTTTCGACCAGGTATTCAACATGTACAACCAGCTGGTTATTGAAACTGGTGATATCATCGATACATACGTATACCGTATTGGTATTACAAACATGCAGTTCTCGCTGGCTACTGCAGCAGGTCTCTTTAAATCTGTTGTCAGCTTCGTGCTGGTTGTTACTTCTTATGTTTGTGCTTACAAGTTTGCTGATTACAAGATTTTCTAAGGAGGGCAGAAATTATGATAGAAAGCAAGAGTTTTGGCAGCAGAGCGTTTAAAGTCATAAATGCTATCATCCTGATTCTCCTGGCATTCAGCTGTTTTTATCCGTTATGGTATACGTTCTGCGTATCTATTTCTTCAAAAGCAGCCGCTGAGGGCGGTCTTGTAACGATTTACCCGATCGGATCAAACGTAAAATCCTACAGCCTGATTATGGGTGATTCCGCATTCTGGAATTCCTTCTGGATTTCCATCAAGCGAGTTGTGATTGGAACCATATGGACCATGGTTGTCCTGATTATGATGTCCTATCCGCTGGCAAAGAGCAAAACAGAGTACAAACCGAGAAACGTCCTGATGTGGATCCTGGTATTCTGTATGCTGTTCAATGGTGGTACCATTCCGTGGTTCATCACCGTTAAAAATTATGGTATGATCGATACGATGGCAGCACTGGTTCTGGCTGGTTCTGTTCCGGTATTCAACGTACTCCTGATGATGAACTTCTTCCGCGGCATCCCGGGAGACCTCGAGGAGGCAGCCCGTGTAGACGGCGCCGGCCCGTGGCGTATCCTGTGGCAGATTGTAGTTCCGTGTTCCAAACCGGTTATCGCAACCATCGTCCTGTTTACATCCGTTGGTTACTGGAACGAGTATTTCCAGGGCCTGGTATTAATGAACAAAGAGACGAACTATCCGTTACAGACCTACATCCGTCAGATCTCCGTTCAGATCCCGGTAGGTGTAACCCTGACAGCAGAGCAGTATCAGCAGTTAGCACAGAACTCTAACAAATCACTGGAGGCAGCAAAGGTATTTATCGCCCTTGTTCCTATGCTGATTGTATATCCGTTCCTGCAGAAATACTTCGTAACCGGTATTACACTGGGAGCAGTAAAAGAATAAGAGAAAACGCAGAAAAAGCGGCTTCTGAATCGAAACAGGAAGCCGCTTTTTTGCGCTTTTTTTCTTGCGTCCGGGGAGAAAACAGCGTAAGATAAAAAGGTATTGAGGTGAAAAACAAAATGTTTCTGGAGGGGATTTTATCATGAAAATACTTACATTCGGAGAACTGATGCTGCGTTTAAAAACACCGGAGCATCTGAAAATACTGCAGGCAGATACCTTTGAAGCCAGTTACGGCGGCGCGGAGGCGAACGTCGCGGTTTCTCTGGCAACACTCGGGAACGATGTTTCCTACGTGACAAAAGTGCCGGAGCACCAGGTCGGACAGGCGGCCATCAATGAAATCCGCCGGTTCGGTGTGGATACGACCCGTGTTCTGCGGGGCGGCGGCCGCGTCGGTATTTACTATTTTGAAAAGGGAACCAACATCCGACCGACGAGCGTGGTTTATGACCGCGCCTACAGCGCGATCGCGATGGCAGAAGCGGAGGAGTTTGACTGGGAAAAACTGCTCGATGGCGTGGATCTCTTTTATTTCTCCGGTATCACGCCGGCCATCAGCTGCGAGATCGAAAAGACGCTGGAGATCGCTCTTATGCTCTGCAAAGAGAAAAAAATTCAGGTGGTATGTGATCTCAACTACCGCGGAAAAATGTGGTCAGCAAAGGACGCACAGCGCGTCATGCGCCGTCTGATGTCTTACGTGGATGTCTGCATTGCAAATGATGAGGACTTTGAATCATCGCTTGGCATTCCGGCGTATGATGGAGATATGTCGCGCGGCATTGAACAGATCGAGTCTTACAAAGAGGGCATGCTGGAAATTCAGAAACAGTTCCCGAACTGTAAAGCAGTTGCGAGCGTGCTGCGCAATCTCTACACCGTGGAGGACGGCGACTGGATGGGAATTTACCTGAAAGACGGAAAATTCTATGAGAGCCCGGTTCACAAAGTACACAGCTTTGAGGCAGTCGGAGCCGGTGATGCGTTTGGTGCAGGACTGATTCACGCGATGGCGCATGATTTTGCGCCGCAGAGAACCATCGATTTTGCGATTTCTGCAAGCGTCTTAAAGCTGATGATTCAGCACGATGCCAACGTGGTCAGCGAAAAAGAGATTGAGCAGATCATGAAGCAGGGCGGAACAAATCTGCAGAGATAGAGGAAACAAAAAGATTCCGAGAGTACATACAGGACAGCAGGAGGAATAAAACTTGAAGAAACGGAATATTATATTAATAGGAATGCCGGGAGCCGGCAAAAGCAGCGTTGGCGTTATCCTTGCAAAGGCTTTGGGGTATGAGTTTATTGATACGGATCTTGTGATTCAGCATCGGGAGAAACGTCTTCTGCGCGAGATTATTGCAGATGAGGGAAATGAAGGCTTTCTTGCGATTGAGAATGAGGTCAATGCGACTCTGGAAGCCGATGAAAGCGTCATTGCACCGGGCGGCAGCGCTATTTACGGGAAAGAGGCGATGGAGCATTTTAAAGAGATTGGAATAATCGTTTACCTGAAGCTGTCGTATGAGGATCTGGCAAAGCGTCTTGGAAACCTGAAGGGACGCGGCGTTGTGCTGAAAGAGGGTCAGACGCTCAAAGATCTTTACGATGAGAGAAGTAAACTGTATGAACAGTATGCCGAGATTACGGTCGATGAGAGCGGAAAGGATATCCAGGGTACGATTCTGGCACTTCGCGAGCAGATTGGCATGTAAGAAGGAACGGTGGAATATTCGGAGAATTTTCAAAAACATAATATTACGTAATAATAAGGAAAATGTTCTGAAAGTTAGAAATTACATATAACGTTTCTCTGAATATTCCTGACCGGAAACGGTGGAAAAAAACGGAAATAGTACGGAATATATTAAAATTGATTTACAAAATATTAGATTTGAGTTAAGATAAGGGGAGACTGAAAAATTACTGCGGGGAGCAGTGCGTTTCAGTGAGTCCAGAGTGTGTAAAAAAAACAGCAGAACAGACTTTGAATCGTTATTTCGGATAAAACACACTCGTTAAGTTATGAAAAAGAAAATTTGAGGTGAATATATGGAACAGTATGTCATCAGAGGTGGAAATCCTCTTGTGGGCGAAGTGGAAATCGGGGGAGCAAAAAACGCGGCGCTTGCAATTCTTACGGCAGCAACGATGACCGACGAAACGGTCCTGATCGAAAATCTGCCGGATGTCAGCGATATTAATGTACTTTTGGAAGCAATTGCAGAGATCGGAGCTACTGTGGACCGCATCGACCGTCATACCGTGCGGATCAATGCATCGACTATCGGTGATCTGAGTGTTGACTATGAATATATCAAAAAAATCCGTGCGTCTTATTATCTTTTAGGCGCGCTGCTTGGAAAATACAAAAGAGCGGAAGTTCCGCTTCCGGGCGGATGTAACATTGGAAGCCGTCCGATCGACCAGCATTTAAAGGGATTCCGCGCACTCGGCGCTGAGGTAAGCATCCGTCACGGCGCAATCGTGGCAAGTGCGGCAGATCTGCATGGAAGCCACATTTTCCTGGATATGGTTTCTGTTGGAGCCACCATCAATATCATGATGGCAGCTTCGATGGCAAGAGGAAATACAACGATTGAGAACGCAGCAAAAGAGCCGCACGTTGTCGATGTGGCGAACTTCCTGAACAGCATGGGAGCAAACATCAAAGGAGCAGGAACCGACGTGATCCGGATCAAGGGTGTCGATACCCTGCACGGAACCAGCTATGCGGTCGTACCGGATATGATCGAGGCAGGTACGTATATGTTTGCAGCAGCAGCCACAAAGGGCGATGTGCTGATTAAAAACGTGATTCCAAAGCATCTGGAAGCAACAACCGCAAAGCTCGAGGAGATTGGCTGCGACGTAGAAGAGTTTGACGATTCCATCCGTGTGAGCGCAAGCAAACGTCTGGGCAGAACACACGTAAAGACACAGCCGTATCCGGGCTATCCGACCGATATGCAGCCGCAGATCGCGGTTACACTGGCACTGGCAAACGGTACGAGTATTGTAACAGAGAGTATTTTTGAAAATCGCTTTAAGTATGCGGATGAGCTGGCACGTATGGGCGCCTGTATTAAAGTGGAAGGCAACACGGCGATCATTGACGGCGTAGAAAAATTTACCGGAGCAGAGGTTTCCGCACCGGATCTTCGCGCAGGTGCAGCACTTGTGATCGCAGGACTTGCAGCAGAGGGAATTACTGTGGTAGATGATATCGTATATATTCTGCGCGGATACGAGGATTTCGATGGAAAGCTCCGAGGACTCGGCGCTGAAATTGAGCGCGTGAATAATGCAAAGGATATCCAGAAATTCCGGTTAAGAGCGTGAAAACAGTATAAAACAAATGTTGACAAAAAGGACGGTGCAATAAAAGGTACCGTTCTTTTATTTTATTTTACCTTATTGCGAAGAAATTGGCTTAAATTTTACTACTATTATTGTGAATTATTTTTATCTTTCAAATAATAAGAACTGACTTGACAAAAGAGATTTATCTGTGCTATATTCAACTACAGTTGTAGTGTGTAACTCGATTTTTGGAGGCATTAACTATACATAACAGGAATTGTTTATGTGGGTTAGTGTCTCTTTTTTGTGCTCTGTTTTAGAAAAAAGAGTACAGACCGGCTAAAAAGATGCAAAACCGCAGAAACTTTTCTTGTAAAAAGTATAAACTACACAAGGAGTAAAAAAATGAAGGACAAAATTTTTAGTGTTCTGCAGCGAGTGGGAAGAAGCTTTATGCTCCCGATCGCAATTCTTCCGGTAGCCGGACTTTTACTGGGAATCGGAAGCTCATTTACCAATGCAACCACAATTGAAACGTACGGGCTGACAAGTTTGCTCGGCAACGGCACAATTCTTCATGCGCTGCTGGTGATCATGAACAAAGTAGGAAGTGCGGTGTTTGATAACCTGCCTCTGATTTTTGCGGTAGGTGTTGCAATTGGTATGGCAAAGAAGGAAAAAGAGGTTTCTGCCCTGTCAGCCGTTATTGCATATTTCGTTATGAATACAGCGATTAACGCAATGCTGACTATTACGGGTCAGATTCTGGAAAACGGAGAAATTGCAGAATCTGTTCTGGAAGGAACCATCACTTCTGTCTGCGGTATTCAGTCGCTGCAGATGGGTGTGTTTGGCGGTATTATTGTCGGTCTTGGAGTCGCAGCACTTCATAATCGATTTTACCGGATCCAGCTTCCGAACGCACTTTCTTTCTTTGGAGGTACTCGTTTTGTACCAATTATTTCTACGATCGTCTATATGTTTGTGGGAATTTTAATGTATTTTGTATGGCCGGTTGTACAGAACGGCATTTATGCGCTGGGTGGCCTGGTAACCGGCTCCGGTTATGTCGGAACGCTGATTTTCGGTCTGATTAAGCGAGCACTGATTCCATTTGGTCTGCATCACGTATTCTATATGCCGTTCTGGCAGACAGCAGTCGGAGGTACCATGGAAGTGGCAGGACAGATGGTGCAGGGCGGACAGAATATTTTCTTCGCACAGCTTGCGGATTCTGCGAATGTCGCACATTTCAGTGCAGATGCAACGAGATATTTCTCCGGAGAATTTATTTTTATGATTTTCGGACTTCCGGGAGCGGCACTTGCCATGTACCATTGTGCGAAACCGGAGAAGAAAAAAGCAGCAGGCGGCCTGCTTCTTTCCGCAGCACTTGCGTGTATGGCAACTGGTATCACAGAACCGCTGGAATTCTCTTTCCTGTTTGTTGCACCGGCGTTGTTTGTCGTGCAGGTTATTCTTGCGGGAACAGCTTATATGATCGCACACATCCTGAATATCGCGGTAGGTCTTACCTTTTCCGGCGGACTTCTGGACTTCTTCCTGTTCGGTATTCTGCAGGGAAATGAAAAGACAAGCTGGATGAGGGTGATTCCGGTCGGCATTCTTTATTTCTTCCTGTATTATTTTATCTTCAAATTCATGATTAAAAAGTTTGATTTTAAGACACCGGGCCGTGAGGATGATGATGTAGAAACCAAGCTTTATACGAAAGCAGATGTAAATGCCAGAAAAGAAGCGCAGAACGATGGGGTGGCATCGGAAGATGCCATGAGTGAAGCGATCACAAAAGGTCTTGGCGGAAAGAAAAATATTTCGGATGTGGACTGCTGTGCGACAAGACTGCGCTGTACTGTTCATGATGCAGCGAGAGTCAGCGATGGTATTTTAAAGGCGACAGGGGGATCTGGCGTTGTGCATAAAGGAAATGGTGTACAGGTTATTTACGGACCGAATGTAACTGTGATAAAATCAAATTTAGAGGATTATCTGGAAAAAGCTCCGAATACGTATGCGGAAGCAGAAAATACACCAACCCAAAAAGAGGCGGAACCGACGCAGGAAACAAAAGAACAGAAGGTTGTGGATACGATTACTGTCTGCAGCCCGATAAGCGGACTGGCAGCCGACCTTTCTACTGCGCCGGACGAAGCGTTTGCGGAAAAGATGATGGGAGACGGCGCTGTTGTAACACCGGAAGATCCTTATGTGCGTGCTCCGGAGGACGGAGAAGTTGCGTTTGTTTTTGACACAAAACATGCGATTGGATTTGTAACCGATTCCGGGGTCAGCCTTCTGATTCATGTCGGAATTGATACAGTAAAACTGAACGGAGAGGGATTTGAGGCACTGGTAGAAAGCGGTCAGACCGTGAAAAAAGGTGATCCGATGCTGAAGCTGGATCTGGAATATCTGAAAACACATGCGCCGTCGGTTACATCACCGGTTCTTTGCACAGAGCTGGAGGAGAACCAGAGAATCCGTCTTTTGACAGACGGACCGGTAAAAGCAGGAGATCCTTTATTTGCGATTGAGATTCTCGCGTAAGCTGAGCCTTAAAAACGGGTGAGAAGAATGTACAGGATAGCAAAAACACTGAACCACAATTCATTTATTGGAGTGGAAGAAGAAAATAACCGGGAATATCTGGTCATGGGGAAAGGAATTGCATTTGGGAAAAAAACGGGACAGCGTGTGCAGCCGGGAGACGATGCCCGCATTTATTCCCTGACGGAGATGACGGAGAGAGGAAATGCCAGAACCATTGTACAGGGCGTTTCTCCGCTCAGCCTGGAGCTGGCGAGTGCCGTGCTTGACGAGGCAGAAAAGGAATTTGGAAAAATTGACCGTTCCATCGTCTTTCCAATGGCAGATCATCTGGATTTTGCTGTCCGGCGGATTCAGAACGGTGAGCAGATCAGCAATCCGCTCACCGACGATATCCGTGTGATGTTTTACAAAGAGTATAAAGTTGCTTCCTGTATCAGGGAGCTTTTAAAAGAACGGCTTCAGATCGAAATTGATGAACATGAAATCGGCTATCTTGCACTTCATGTTCATTCGGCAATTGTGGAGGAAAATGTTTCACAGGCCATGGAAGTAGCAAGAGCAGTCCGGGAGAGCATTTCTTTGGTGGAGCATATCACCGGGCATACCATCGATGTGATGTCGTTGTCGTATAACCGTATGATGAACCATATCCGCTATATGGTTGCAAGAGCGGTCAGTGGGGAAAAACTGAAAGTAAATATGAATGACTACATGTCCGTAAAGTTTCCGAAAGCCTTTCAGGCGGCGAAACGAATCTGTGAGGAGATGGAAAAGAGGCTGAAACTTCCGATGGAGGAGATCGAAATTGGATATCTCGCTATGCACATAGAACGGATTATGGATAGAGAAGAAGGAGAATAAAAGCATGAAATCATTTGAATATACCATTAAAGATGAACTGGGAATCCACGCAAGACCGGCAGGAATGCTGGTAAAGGAGGCAAAAAATTTTGCATCGGAATGCACCATCACAAAAGATGGAAAAACGAAAAAACTGACTCAGTTGATGATGCTGATGTCACTTGGTGTAAAGCAGGGAGATACCGTAACCGTTGCAGCAAACGGAGAGGACGAAGATGCAGCGATTGAGACGCTGAAAGCGTTTTTCGAAGCAAATCTGTAAAAAGTACGCTCGGAGGATAAAAAATGCAGTATTTTCAGGGGAAATCCGTATATAAAGGAATTGTTATGGGACCGGTTGCGGTTCTGAAGAAAAATGATTACCAGGTTAAAAGAGCCCGGATTGAAGATCCGGAAGCAGAAGTAAAACGTGTGAAAGAAGCCGTGGAGGTTTCGAAAAAACAGCTTGGCAGACTGTATGACAAGGCAGTCCGGGAAGTTGGAGAGGCAAGTGCGGCGATCTTTGAAGTCCATCAGATGATGCTGGAGGATGAGGACTATCTGGAATCAATGGAGAACATGATCCGGACAGAACTGGTAAATGCAGAATATGCAGCGGCAGCAACCGGCGATAATTTTGCAGAGATGTTTGCAGCTATGGATGATGAATATATGAAGGCACGTTCCGCAGATGTAAAAGATATTTCCGAACGTCTGGTCCGCAATTTAAGCGGAGAGGGAGATAACGACCTGAGCTCTATGGAACCATCTATTATAGTGGCAGACGATTTAAGTCCGAGTGAAACTGTACAGATGGACAAAGAAAAAATACTTGCGTTTGTGACTGTACATGGATCTACCAATTCTCATACTGCGATTCTTGCGCGAATGATGAACATTCCGGCGTTAATCGGTGTCCCGATGGATTTAAACGGTCTGAAAACAGGCATGACGGCCGTTGTAGACGGTTTTTCAGGTCAGGTTATCTTTGAACCTGAGGAGGACGTACAGAAAGAAACCGAAAAAAGAATGCAGGAAGAAGCAGAAAAACAGAAGCTTCTTGAGGAGCTGAAAGGAAAAGAAAATGTTACACCGGATGGCCGTAAGATCAACATCTATGCAAATATCGGCAGTGTTGGTGACCTTGGCTATGTGATGGAAAATGACGCCGGTGGAATCGGACTTTTCCGAAGTGAATTCCTCTATCTTGGAAGAAATGATTTCCCAACGGAGGAAGAACAGTTTCAGGCATATAAACAGGCCGTGCAGACCATGGCAGGCAAAAAAGTGATTATCCGTACGCTGGATATCGGGGCAGATAAGCAGGTAGAATACTTTAATCTTGGAAAAGAAGAAAATCCGGCGCTTGGGTACCGTGCAATCCGGATTTGCCTGAAACAGCCGGAAATTTTTAAAGCGCAGCTTCGCGCATTGTTCCGCGCGGCCGTTTACGGAAACCTTTCTGTCATGTATCCGATGATCACATCAACAGAAGAGGTAGAAAAAATCTACGCAATTGTTGCAGAGGTAGAGGAAGAGCTGAAAGCACAGGAAGTGCAGTATAAAATTCCGGAGCAGGGCATTATGATCGAGACACCGGCAGCCGTGATGATCAGCGACCGTCTGGCGGAAATGGTGGATTTCTTCAGCATCGGAACGAATGACCTGACGCAGTATACCCTGGCGATTGACCGTCAGAATGAGCAGCTGGATGATTTCTACAATCCACACCATGAAGCCGTTCTTCGGATGATTCGCATGGTGGTGGAAAATGCACACAAATGCGGAAAATGGGCAGGAATCTGCGGGGAGCTCGGTGCAGATCTGACATTGACGGAGCAGTTTGTACGAATGGGAGTGGATGAGCTTTCTGTTGCTCCGTCCATGATTCTGAAGCTGCGGAAGGTTGTCCGCGAGATGAAAGCAGAAGAGTAGAAAAAACGATACAGCAGATAAGAAAACTCTCTGTTTTGGAGAGTTTTCTTATCTGTTCACAAATAACAGAAGATACAGCCGAAAAATCAGAAAAAAAGAAAGGATGTTTGGGACAACAGTAAGAAAATGTCTCAAATCCGTTTATTTCCTCTTGACGAATGGCGTATTTTGCGATAGTGTATCAGAGTAGCAAAAAAACAAAATCAAAAATTCAGTTGCTTTTCTCTTATTCAGAGTGGTGGAGATACATAGGATCTGTGAAACCACGGCAACCCCCAGACAGAATAGTCTGTACGGGAAGGTGCCAGCCTGAGCGAAATTTTCGAACAATAAGGGGATTTGAACATTACTATTCAGGTCCGCTAAAAATTGCGGATCTTTTTTTACGAAAAAATGTTCAGGGAAAGCCAAAGCCCACGAACGAAAAGCAAAAGAGAAGAGAAGAAAAAAAGGAGAAAAAGAATGGAAAAAAGACTGTTTACTTCTGAGTCTGTAACCGAAGGACATCCGGACAAAATCTGTGATGCCATTTCTGACGCGATTCTGGATGCGCTGCTTGAGCAGGATCCGATGAGCCGTGTAGCTTGCGAAACCTGTACTACAACAGGATACGTTATGGTAATGGGTGAGATTACATCCAACGCACACATTGATTTCCAGCAGGTTGTACGTGATACCGTTCGCGAAATCGGCTACGACCGTGCAAAATACGGATTTGACGCAGATACCTGCGCTGTTGTAACTGCAATTGACAAACAGTCCACCGATATCGCTATGGGTGTAGACAAAGCGCTCGAAGCAAAAGAGAACAATATGAGCGATGAGGAGATCGATGCCATTGGAGCAGGAGATCAGGGAATGATGTTCGGATTCGCAACCAACGAGACCGAAGAGTACATGCCATACCCGATCTACATGGCACACAAACTGGCTCGCCAGCTGACCAAAGTCCGCAAAGACGGTACTTTAACATACCTGCGTCCGGACGGAAAAACACAGGTAACCGTAGAGTACGATGAGAACGGCAAACCGTTCCGTCTTGATGCGGTTGTTCTTTCCACTCAGCATGATCCGGAAGTATCCCAGGAGCAGATTCATGAGGATATCAAAAAATACGTATTCGACGAAATCATTCCGGCAGACATGGTAGATGAGCACACCAAGTTCTTCATCAACCCGACCGGCCGTTTTGTAATCGGCGGACCTCATGGAGATTCCGGCCTCACCGGACGTAAGATCATCGTAGACACCTACGGCGGATACGCTCGTCACGGCGGCGGAGCTTTCTCCGGAAAAGACTGTACAAAGGTAGACCGTTCTGCAGCTTATGCAGCACGTTACGTAGCAAAGAATATCGTAGCAGCAGGTCTTGCCGACAAATGCGAGGTCCAGCTTTCCTATGCAATCGGTGTCGCTCATCCGACTTCCATCATGATCGACAGCTACGGCACAGGAAAACTCTCCGACAACAAACTGACCGACATCGTTCGTGAGAACTTCGACCTTCGTCCGGCTGGAATCATCAAAATGCTGGATCTGCGCCGCCCGATCTACAAACAGACTTCCGCTTACGGCCACTTCGGAAGAAACGATCT
The DNA here is from genome assembly GCF_003460955.1 of Blautia sp. AF26-2. Classification (NCBI taxonomy): domain Bacteria; kingdom Bacillati; phylum Bacillota; class Clostridia; order Lachnospirales; family Lachnospiraceae; genus Blautia; species Blautia sp. AF26-2. The sequence continues at coordinate 36,389 of NZ_QTWD01000005.1, forward strand.
GGATCTGCCGTGGGAGAAACTGGATAAAGTAGAAGACCTGAAGAAATACCTCTAATTTCAGGTTTTTCTGTTTATAGAAAGTTTAGAAAGATTCATCTAAGTTAATGAAAAATCCTCAGGCGTTGTGCTATAATAAATTTAGACTGCGTACTGGGGATTTTTTGTGCGCAAAAGTACGAAATATGTGTTGGAAAACAGGTGGATCTTATATGGAAAAAAAGAAGAAAAGCATGAAATTAAGGACGAGAGTAATCATTTCTTTTTTCATCATCATACTGGTTCCGATCGTGATGTGTGCCTTGACGTTTTACTTTTTTGTAGGGTATAAAGCAAAGATTATCGGTGAAAAATACGGTCTTGCGAACGCAACATACCGGACGATTTCGAACAACACCTTGCTGCTGAATGCGATGACATCAGAAGAGTACGACGAAGTAGAGGATACCGCGAAATCGGATACGGCAAAGCTGGAAGAAACGAATTATCTCTCTGTTCTGAATGCAAGACTGCAGAAAAAACAGTCGTTTATCGCGGTGCGCGAGGATGGTGTTATCATTTACAATGGCTCGGAGGAGCTGTCGTCGGAGGAGCTGGAAAATGAGCTGCCGAAATACGGTGACCCGGGGGCCAATTTGAAGGGCGGCGTTTATTTCCGCAATGAAAAACAGTGGATGGTCAAACAGGTGGACTATGAGAACTCGGACGGAAAAGAATGCAGTGCGTTTATCGTCACCAAGACAGACCAGATTGCGCCGCAGATTACAGGCATGGTAAAAGAGCTAGGCATCGTGATTGTGCTGATTCTGGTGCTCACCAGTCTGGGCCTGAGCTTCTGGATTTACCGCGGTGTGATCGGACCACTCGAGCAGCTGAAAAAGGCGACACAGAATATCAAAGACGGAAATCTGGATTTCACTGTTGAACCGTGCGGCGTGGCGGAGATTAATGACCTCTGCGAGGACTTTGAGGAGATGCGTATCCGGCTGAAAGAGACGGCGGAGGAAAAAGTCGAGTTTGACAAAGAGAATAAAGAGCTGATCAGCAACATTTCGCATGATCTGAAAACACCGATTACCGCGGTCAAGGGTTATGTCGAGGGAATCATGGACGGTGTGGCAAATACGCCGGAGAAGATGGACCGCTACATCCGCACCATTTACAACAAAGCGAATGAGATGGACCGTCTGATCAATGAGCTGACGTTTTATTCCAAGATTGACACGAACCGCATTCCGTATACGTTTTCGAAGATTCACATTGCGGATTATTTTGATGACTGCGTGGAGGAACTGAATCTGGAGCTTGACGCGCAGCATGTGGATCTGACATACTTTAATTATCTCGAGGACGACCCGATCGTCATCGCGGATGCGGAGCAGATCAAGCGTGTCATCAATAACATTGTAAGCAATTCCATCAAATATATGGACAAGAGCCATAAGGTCATCAACATCCGTCTGCGCGATGTCGGAGATTTTGTGCAGGTGGAGATTGAGGATAACGGAAAGGGAATTGCGACGAAGGATCTGACGAAGATTTTCGATCGCTTTTATCGCACCGATGCGTCCCGCAACAGCACGAGAGGCGGCAGCGGAATTGGTCTTTCCATCGTGAAGAAGATTCTTGAAGACCACGGCGGAAAAGTGTGGGCCACCAGCAAAGAAGGGGTGGGCACCACGATGTACTTTGTATTAAGAAAATATCAGGAGGTACCTGTTTCATGAGTAAAATACTGATTGTTGAGGATGAGGAATCCATTGCAGATCTGGAGAAAGATTATCTGGAGCTTTCGGGCTTTGAGGTGGAGATTGAAAACCAGGGAGACACCGGTCTTGTACGGGCGATCAAGGAGGATTTTGATCTGCTGATCCTGGATCTGATGCTGCCGGAGGTGGATGGCTTTGAGATCTGCCGCGAAGTGCGTGAAAAGAAGGATATTCCGATTATCATGGTTTCTGCAAAAAAAGATGATATTGATAAAATCCGCGGACTGGGCCTTGGTGCGGATGACTATATGACAAAGCCGTTTTCCCCAAGTGAGCTGGTTGCGCGCGTGAAAGCACATCTGGCACGGTACGAACGTCTGGTCGGAAGCGGCAAGAAGGAAAATGATATCGTGGAGATCCGCGGCATCAAGATTGACAAGACGGCACGCCGCGTGTGGGTGAATGGCGAGGAGAAGCAGTTTACGACAAAAGAATTCGATTTGCTGACCTTCCTTGCGGAGAATCCGAACCGCGTCTTTACAAAAGAGGAGCTGTTCCGGGAGATCTGGGATATGGAGTCGATCGGAGATATTGCGACGGTTACGGTGCATATCAAGAAGATCCGTGAAAAGATTGAGTTTAATACGGCAAAGCCGCAGTATATCGAGACGATCTGGGGCGTGGGATACCGGTTTAAAGCATAAAAATTTTGCGTTTCGGGGAGATTGAAAATGGGAAAAATTTACTATCTGATGGGAAAGAGTGCTTCGGGGAAGGATCATATTTATGAGCATCTGCTCAAAGAGACATCGTTCGATCTGAAACCGCTGGTGCTGTACACAACACGGCCGATTCGGAGCGGAGAGCAGGACGGAAGAGAGTATTTCTTTGTGGATGAAGCACGGCTTTCCAGGCTGCGGGAGGCTGGAAAGATTATCGAGGAGCGCATGTATCCGAGCGTGATGGGACCGTGGTATTATTTTACGGCGGACGATGGGCAGATTGACCTCGAAAAACAGGATTATCTTGGGATTGGAACGCTGGAATCCTACGTGAAATTAAAGGACTATTTTGGGGAGCAGGCCCTGGTACCTCTGTATGTGGAAGTGGATGATGGACTGCGCCTGTCCCGTGCGCTGGAACGCGAGAGAGGACAGAAAGAGCCAAAATACGCCGAAATGTGCCGCAGATTCCTGGCAGACTGCGAAGATTTTTCCGAGGAAAATATAGCAAAAGCAGGAATTGTACGCCGTTTTTCGAATAATACAACGCCAGAAGCCTGTTTTTCCGAAATTCAGAATTTTGTGGAACAACAGAAAAAGATATGATATAATGAGCGTTAGTGAGAGGAATGTGCTTGCACATTCAGCGAACGGCGAATGGCGATCATGATAGCTGCGAAAGCAGCGTCAAGCACCGAAGGTGCGAATCATGATATACTAAGAGCAGTGAAAAAATTTCAGGGGGTGATTTTATGCAGGGTTTTCAGAAGGTTGTAGGACATCAGGAAATCATAACGCATTTACAGAATGCCATTTCGATGAATAAAGTATCTCATGCTTATCTTTTTGGCGGAGAGAGTGGATCGGGAAAGAAAATGATGGCTTCACTGTTTGCGATGACGCTTCAGTGCGAGAAGCACGGGGTCGAGCCCTGTATGGAATGCCCGTCCTGTAAAAAGGCACAGAGCCAGAATCATCCGGATATCATTTATGTGAAGCATGAAAAGCCGAACACCATCAGCATCGATGAAATCCGCGGGCAGCTCATTAACGATGTGATGATCAAGCCGTACAGCAGTCCGTACAAGATTTATATCATCGACGAGGCGCAGAAGCTGACACTTCAGGCGCAGAACGCGCTGCTGAAGACGATCGAGGAGCCGCCGGCCTACGCAGTTGTCATGCTTCTGGCAGACAACCCGGATGCGCTGCTTCCGACGATTTCGTCACGCTGCGTGCAGTTAAATTTAAAACCAGTGGGAGACCAGCTTGTGAAAGATTATCTGATGAACGAAATGCATGTGCCGGATTACCAGGCAGAGGTTGATGCGTCCCTGGCGCAGGGAAATATCGGAAAAGCAGAGCGGATTGCCCGTTCTCCGGAATACGAGGAGACGCTGGAAAATGCACTCCGCATGGCAAAGTACGCCGACAGTATGCCGCTGTATGAAATCGTGGAGACGATCAAAAAACTGACGGCCGAAAAAGACAATATTGATGATTATTTCGATATCTTTTCTTTATGGTTCCGCGATGTTCTGCTCTTTAAGGCGACAAAAGAGGTCGATTCCCTTGTGTTCAAGCAGGAGCTGAATGGAATCCGTGCGAGGGCAAATAAAAGCTCATACGAAGGCCTGGAGAAGATTATAGAGTCGATTCAGAAGGCAAGAACCCGTCTGAATGCGAATGTGAACTTTGATTTAACCATGGAGCTTATGTTCCTGACAATGAAGGAAAATTAATAACATGATAACAATTATAGGAGTACGTTTTCGAAACGTAGGAAAAGTATATTATTTCTCGCCGCGAGATCTGGATGTCTGCGTGGGCGACCATGTCATCGTAGAGACGGCGCGTGGAGTGGAATATGGATTTGTCGTGCTGGGACCAAAAGAGGTCGATGATTCGAAGGTGGTTCAGCCGCTCAAAGAGGTGATCCGTATCGCAACGCCGAAGGATGATGCGAGAGAAGAAAACAACCGCGAGAAAGAGAAAGAAGCATTTGAAATCTGCCAGAAGAAGATTCGGGCGCACAACCTGGAAATGAAGCTGATCGATGCAGAATATACGTTTGATAATAATAAAATGCTGTTTTACTTTACAGCCGACGGAAGAATCGATTTCCGTGAGCTGGTAAAGGATCTGGCGGCTGTGTTTAAGACGAGAATCGAACTGCGTCAGATCGGTGTCCGCGATGAGACGAAAATTCTTGGCGGAATCGGAATCTGCGGAAGACCGCTCTGCTGCCATACCTATCTTTCGGAGTTTGCACCGGTTTCGATCAAGATGGCGAAGGAACAGAATCTGTCCCTGAATCCGACCAAAATATCAGGTGTCTGCGGACGACTGATGTGCTGCCTGAAAAATGAGCAGGAAACGTATGAATACCTGAACCGCAAGCTTCCGGGTATCGGCGATATTGTGACGATGCCGGACGGCATGAAGGGTGAGGTGTCCAGCGTGAATGTGCTTCGCCAGCTTGTGAAAGTGCTGGTTGATGTGAACGATGAGAAGGAGCTGCGGGAGTACCCGGTGGAGGAACTCAAGTTCAAGCCGAAGCATAAGAAAGAAAAAGGCAAAGAAAAGAAAAAAGACAGAAACATCTCCGGCGAGCAGGCTTCTTTGGAAGAGGCAAAACAGCCGGAATAAGAAAAAGATAAAGAAAGTCCTGTGCTCACACGAAATCTGTGGTGCACAGGCTTTTGGCTTTACAGAAAACTTCGTTGAAATTTCCTGTAAAGCAAAAGCCCTCCGGGCAGGATCGCACTGCGGCAGAGGGGAATTAGGTCGCCGGAGCGACCCGCCGCAGGCGGAGAATCCTGCAAAGCAGGATTCTTTGTGGCGAGAAATGCGTTGCGGAAGCAAATGACAAAAGCGGGGAAATCTGGTATACTGGAACGCAGAGAAGTGAGGCATCCAATAGGCAAAGCAGGTTGTTTTGATACTACCATTTTGCATGCGAAAAGGATAGAAGATGGGAAGATCTGCAGCGACGGAGACTTTTTTCGCCGGAGCAGAAAAAGAGGAAGGATTTATGGAAAACAGAGAAGAATTTTTGAAGCCGGGAGAGCGGCTCGATGATCTGCAGAACGGTTACTGGATGATACAGAATCCATCCCTTTTCTGCTACGGAATCGATGCAGTGCTGCTGGCCTCCTACGCAAAGGTGAAACGCGGGGAGTGTGCGATGGACTTCTGTACAGGATCGGGAATTGTACCGATTCTTTTGAAAGCAAAGACAAACGGAGAGCATTTTTCCGGGCTGGAAATTCAGGAATACAGCGCCGAGATGGCGCAGCGGAGTGTGAGGTATAATCATCTGGAAAATGAAGTTGAGATTTTCCGGGGAGATGTGAAGACGGCATCGCAGCAGTTTGGAAAAGAAGTATTTGATGTGGTAACGTGCAATCCGCCGTATATGACAGGACAGCACGGACTGACGAATGCGCTCGAGGCGAAAACAATTGCGCGGCATGAGGTGCTGTGCTCATTTGATGATATTGCAAAAGAAGCGTCGGCGGTTTTAAAGACAAAAGGACGGTTTTATCTGGTACACCGGCCGTTCCGGCTGGCAGAGATTTTTTCAACGCTGAAAAAGTATCATCTGGAACCAAAAAGGATGCAGCTGGTATATCCGTTCGTGGACAAGGAGCCGAATATGGTGCTGATTGAGGCGATGAAGGGCGGGAATCCGAGAATTACCGTGGAGAAGCCGCTGATTGTGTATGAGACACCGGGCGTGTATACAAAGGATATCCGGGAATTGTACGGTGATGGAAGGTAGAAACCCGTACAGACACGCTCTAATACATCGTTATTAAATAGGACACTTGGGGACAGAATTTGCAGGAGTTTTGAAATAGAAAGAAAATTGCCGGAAAAGATCTGGCAAAGAGGAATCAATATGGCAGGGAAATTATATTTGTGTGCAACACCGATTGGAAATCTGGAGGACATGACCTTCCGTGCAATCCGTATTCTGCAGGAAGTCGATCTGATCGCGGCGGAGGATACGAGAAACAGCATTAAGCTGCTGAATCACTTTGAAATTCACACGCCGATGACAAGCTATCACGAATACAACAAATACGACAAGGGACGCGAACTGGTGCAGAAGCTGCTGGCGGGAACGAACATTGCGTTGATTACGGATGCAGGAACGCCGGGAATTTCCGATCCGGGAGAGGAACTCGTAAAAATGGCGTATGAGGCGGGAATTGAAGTAACAAGCCTGCCGGGCGCGTGCGCGTGCGTGACGGCACTGACGCTGTCGGGACTTTCGACGAGAAGATTTGTGTTTGAAGCATTTCTTCCACCGGATAAAAAAGAGCATAAGCTGGCGCTGGAGCGGCTGAAAAATGAGACACGAACCATGATCGTGTACGAGGCGCCGCATCATCTGCTGAAGACATTGCGAGAACTGCTGGAAACGCTCGGAAATCGCAGACTGACGATTTGTCGTGAGCTGACCAAAAAGCACGAGACGGCATGGCAGACTACGATGGAAGATGCCATCACACGCTATGAGCAGGAAGATCCGAAGGGCGAATGTGTTCTTGTGATCGAAGGCAGAAGCCAGAAAGAAATCGAGGACGAAGCGAAGGCTGCGTTTGAGGAGATTTCGATTGAGGAACATATGAAACGGTATGAAGACCAGGGGATTACGCGGAAAGAGGCGATGAAGCTCGTGGCAAAAGACCGTGGCGTGACGAAGAGAGATATTTATCAGTATTTACTGGGAAAAGAATAACGATATGCCGGCGGGCAGGAAAGAGAGGAAGAAGTATGAAAATCTATTATCAGCATCCGAATACCTGGTTTGGAGATTGCATGCCATTTGGAAAGGATGACACCTTTTATCTGTTTCATCAGAGAGATACCAGAGTGCCGTGTCCTTTCGGAGAGCCGTTTGGCTGGGATCTGGCAACAACAAAGGACTTTGTGACATATGAGGATTGTGGAGCAGCAATTCCAAGAGGAACCGATGAAGAGCAGGATCAGTTTATTTTTGCCGGAAGTATCTGCGAGGATCGGGAAGGAAAATATCACGCATTTTATACCGGCTACAACCGGGATTATCCCAAACAGGGAAAACCGTCACAGGTACTGATGCATGCGGTCAGCGAGGATCTGAAACACTGGACGAAAACTCAGGATACGGTAAAATTTGCTCCGCAGCCGGGATATGATCCGGATGACTGGAGAGATCCGTTTGTACTGTGGGATGATGAATCGGAAAAATATATCCTGATTCTGGGTGCACGGCTGGAAGGCGACAAGCATAAAACAACAGGAAGAACGGTTTACTTTACATCAGACAATCTTGTGGACTGGGAGTTTCAGGGAGACTTCTGGGCACCGGATCTGTTTACGATGCATGAGATGCCGGATCTGTTTAAGATGGGTGACTGGTGGTATCTGATTACAACAGAATATTCTCATGCTTCCACACAAGTGTATCGAATGGCAAAGAGTCTCAAAGGACCGTGGATTGCACCGGATGACGATGCGTTTGACGGAAGAGCTTATTATGCCGGAAGAACCTTTATGTTAAATAATCAGAGAATTTTGTTTGGCTGGGTTCCTACACGTGCGAATGAGACAGACAGCGCAAATCTTCGCTATACGCCGGATTCGGACAAGGAAGATTTTATCTGGGCGGGAACGTTTGTTGCACATGAGCTGTACCAGAGGAAAGACGGCACACTTGGATGCCGGATCCCGGATACCGTATGGAATGCATTTAAAGATGAGAAAAAAATTGATGATGTAAAACTGGAAAAAGAATCGGGAAGAGCACTGAAACATGTGCTGACACACACCGGTGACTGTTATCGATATGAAGCAGATGTTACGTTTACAGAAGGTACGCGTGGATTCTCGATCGGGGTAAGAGCACAGGAAGCAGATGATGAATTTTATTCCTTTACCTTTGAATGCCCGAAGGATCGTGTGATTTTCGAAAAATCTCCGAACTGGCCATGGCCGCAGATGAACAATATGGGTCTGGAACGTCTGATCCGTCTGACACCGGGGAAAAAATATCATGTACAGATTATTGTGGATGATACAATTGCCACATTATATGTGGATGGAGTTGCCCTGAACACCCGCATGTATACCAGTCCGGGAGAAGGAATCTGTCTGGGAGCCATAGATGGAAGTGTGGTATTTGAGAACCAGAGTATTGCATATCGCTAAAGTGGGAAAAGAATAACAAAAACGGAGGCAGATGCAGGAATACGATTACAGTTCACTTTGCAATGAAGCACTTGTTATTTCACTGCGTAAGAAAGTGATTCAGGCGTGAGCAGCTCTCCATTTGCGAAGCAAAAGGAGGGCTGCGAATGTTACAGTTTGCTAGATATCAGTGAACTGTAACGGATTGCTTCTGGGAAAGAGACAGATCATGGACGAAAAGCGGTAAAAGTTTTGTATTATTATATTTTTTTACAGAGTTGGAGATTTTCCTTGCCCGGTAGCTCCTCCCGTCTGTTATAATGGGCGTAATGAAGTTTTTTTGAGGGAGGAAATTTTTTATGTCACAGTCACAAACTCAGCGGAGTTCCCGGGTTGATCTGCTTCACGGCTCGATTCTGAAATCTCTGCTTCTTTTTGCACTTCCGATCATGGCATCCCGTGTATTTCAGCAGATTTACAACACGATGGACACACTGATTGTCGGCCATACACTCGGCGATTCGTCGATTGCAGCTATGGGTGCCTGCTCGTCGATCTATGAAATGATGACCGGATTTACGTTCGGCGTCGGAAACGGGCTCGCGATCGTCACGGCGCGATGCTTTGGAAGACAGGAGACGGAACGGATGAAAAAATCCGTTGCATCCTGTATCGTTATTGGTATTACCGTTACACTGGTGGTCACCGTTCTTGCAACGATTTTCATGCATCCGCTGTTGCGGCTGCTGAAAACACCGGCAGAAATCCTCGAAGAATCCTACAGCTACATTTCAATTCTATCCGTTTTTCTGTTTGTCATGTTTGCCTACAACCTGTGCTCCGGTCTGTTGGGAGCAATCGGAAACAGCTTTATGCCGCTTGTTTTCCTGATTATTTCATCGTTGGTAAACATTGTACTGGATTTGCTGTTTATCCGTTCTTTCGGCATGGGTGTTCGCGGTGCTGCAATTGCAACCGTGATTGCGCAGGGAATTTCCGTCGTGCTCTGCCTGATTTATATTGTTACCAAAGCAAAAATTCTGCTTCCGGAAAAACGTCATTTTGAACCGGATCGCGGACTGTACATGGAGCTTCTGGCACAGGGATTTTCGATGGGATTTATGAGCAGTATTATCTATGTCGGTTCGATTGTCCTGCAGCCGGGCATCAACAGCCTTGGCTATGAAACAATTGCGGGACACACGGCTGCGAGAAAGCTGTTTTCCTTCTCGATGATGCCGCTTTCCTCGATGGCACAGGCAGTCAACACGTATGTGGCACAGAACCGCGGCGCGGACAACTGGGAGCGCGTGCGGAAAGGCATTCGCTATGCTTATATTTTCTGCTTCAGCGTGACCGCATGCCTGATTCTCCTTGTCACTCCGCTTGCACCGACGATGGTTCATCTGATCTCCGGTTCTTCCGATCCGACCGTCCTCGGAAACGGAGCCCGCTACCTTCGTGTAGCCATTCCGTTCTTCTTTGCACTTGGCCTTGTCAACTGCAGCCGCCTTGCACTGCAGGCACTCGGAGAAAAGATTCTTCCGCTGCTGTCGAGTTTTATTGAGCTTTTCGGAAAAATTATTTTTGCGATGGTGTTTATCCCGCGCTACCACTACAGTGCCGTGATCTGGTGCGAACCGATCATCTGGTGCTTCATGGCAGCAGAACTTGTGATTTCGCTGTATCGAAATCCTTATATGAGAAAAGGGAAGTCTGGAAACTGATTTTTTTCAAAAACAGAACCCGGGGCAGTCTACAAAAAACGGTAGATTGCCCCGGGTCTGTTTTTTTTGACTAAATAAAGGAAGTCCCCTGCTTCTATTGCGAAAAACAGCAGATTTACTCTGCCCAGGTACCATTTACAAAAATATCGGTTTCGCTTCCATCTTCGCGGATACCTACGATGTGCAGGTCATCCGATCCAACCATAAAGTCAACGTGGATCAGAGAATCATTCACACCTTTTTCCAGAATTTCCTCGTTGCTCATCTCCAGAAATCCATCGAGCACCTCAGGGAAACCGGCGCCAGCGGCAACGTGGCAGCATGCGTTTTCATCGAAAAGGGTATTAAAGAACATCAGCCCGGACTGGTTAATCGGAGATTCTTTCGGAACGAGTGCAACCTCGCCGAGCATTGCAGCACCGGCGTCCATGGCGAACATTTTTTTCAAAACCTCTTCGCCCTGCTCTGCGTGGCAGTCAACGACTTTTCCATCCTTGAAATCGACGGTAAAGTTGTTGATGATCTGTCCCGACCAGCTTAAAGGTTTTGTGGAAACGAGACGGCCTTCACATTTTCCTCTCATCGGGCTGGTGAAGACTTCTTCGGTCGGCATGTTTGGAACGTAGAAGGTGTTGTTCGTATGGTTGATATCACCGGCGCCGCTCCATTTTGCGCCCGGAATCAGCTCAACGGTGAAATCCGTACCGTTTTTGCTGGTGTAATGCAGCTTGTGGAATGCCTGCTCATTCAGCCAGCTGGCTTTCTGGGTCATGAGGTCGCAGTGTGCCTGCCAGATCTTTTCTGCATCTTCGCCGTCTTTTAAGTAAACACAGTCGAAAATAGCATCCCACAGTTTTTCAACAGCAATATCCTCCGGCTCGCCCGGGAATACTTTTTCTGCCCATTTTGGAGAAGCGGCGGCAACGATCAGCCACTGATGCTTTCCATCGAGCTGGTCACGGTATTTTTTAATGACCTTTCCACGCATCTGACGAACGGTGGAGAGCAGGTCCGCAGGAATGCCGGCGAGCTCGTCCGGATCGGAGGAGTCGATGAAAATGCGAACCGGCAGATCAACCGTCATCTGTTTGAAACGCTCTTCTTCCCAGTGCGGAACCGCGCCAAGCGTTTCTGCGGTGGCATACTGATAATGCATTTTGTTGATCTCACCGCATTCCCAGATCACTTCCACATAGCTTGCGCCCGCCTGATAGCACTCCTCTGTCACCATCTGGGTAAGCAGAACCTGATCGACGCCGGCCTGGAGGCGGACACGCTGTCCTTTCTGTACATTTGCGCCGATTTTTACGATCAGCTTTGCATATTCTCTTAATTTTGCCTGAAATTTTGCTTCATTCATGATAAAAGACTCCTTTTTGTGATTTTTAAAACTGAAATGGATCATTAAAGGCTCCATAGTACGAAACCGGTTCGCCCGCGGAAAGCAGATGATGGACATCGCCGATGGTCTGGCAGCGGAAGTACACTTCACCCGGCTTGCGTTCCTCACTTCCGACAATTGTGACGGAAGTCGGCGCCAGGAACATGCCCTGCCAGAGCTGTACCGGCGTCATATTCAGCAGATGCGACAGTGCCACACAGGTGACGCCGAGATGACAGAAGCAGACGATGACGGCTTCACGGTTTGTTTCATCCGAAGCGTGATAGCGGTAGCCGTCGCGTACATAGCCGTAGCGCGCAAGCAGTGCATCGAGTCCGTCGGTCACGAAATGGTAATTCTCGTCCATGTTTCCGGTCTGCATAATCGGATTTTTCGTCCAGAGATCCTGGTCATAGAGATCCCGGTTTGCATCGAGCACATCAGGCAGAAAATCCCATGGAATCCGGCGTTTTCCAGTCTCCGGGTCCAGGACGGGTGCATCAAATTCCCGCAGCCATGGGAGAATTTCAGCTTCACGGCCCACATTTTTCAGCGTAAAAGAAGCCGTATCTTTTGCACGGCCAAGCGGAGAACAGTAAAAATCGGTGACATTCCATTTCGCTGTGCGTTTCGAAAGCAGCTCGGCCTCGCGCCAGCCTTTTTCGGTCAGAGAATCAATTTCATAATTTGGTTCGCCGTGGCGGATAAAAATAATTTTCATAACGTTCCTTTCTTCGTATGTCGAAAAAATGGTGGATTTCGACATAGAAAAGTAAAATTTCGTCCCGAAAGATCTGTGCCGGAGCATAAAAGAATTCAGAACTAAGAGCATTTCATTCAGTATATCATAAATAGTCAGATTTGTGTGAATTTCTTATCGGCCTCTCCCCCAGTTCAGCTCCCCGTTGGTAAACTCAGCCCAGTTGTACTGCGCCATGTATTCGCCATGGTACTGGTTGATCGCGGAAAGTTTTCCCTCGCACCAGTCAAAATAGTCACAGGAGACTTCTTCCGGGCAGATCCACAGGCTTCCTCTGGCGGACGCAACGAGCGTTTCACAATGATACACTTTTAACGAATAAAAATTTGTGAAGCGGAAGCTCCCTTTTTGATACGCTGCATCTTGAGAGAGTAGCTAGTAGCAGTCCTGTAGGTAGGTGCAAACAGGAGAAAAATATGCTATAGTAAAAACAGCGTAAGGGGAAACAAAAAGTAATGCAGCAAGAGGAAAGAGGATGATAAACTGTCGGTCATCATGGTCTGTCTGAACGCTCAAAAAGAAACCGATGATGTATTTCTTCAGATGATGAAGACACTACTTGGTGTTGAAATGCCGGAGAATGAATTTTTGAAATTGATGCATACGTAAAAAAAACAGGCACGATTCCCGAAAAAGGTGATTCGTGCCTGCTTTTTTTACTTTTCTACTTCTTCATACTGGTTGCCTTCCGAGTCACGCAGGTTATCATCTACATAAATTTTTCTTCCTTTGGTATCCAGTCTTTCTTTGTAGTCCATAGAGAAGGCACCCAGTGAAGCGGCCAGAAAGCTAAAAACAATCGTCGCTTTAGAAAGGTTCTGTAAAAATTTGAGGGCGCCATAAATAATCAGGTTTTTGTAATACTCCAGCCGCAGTCCTTTTTCAACACCCCGTGCAGTGAGGCGGCAGATAAGCAGAACAACGGCCAGCATAAATGCACCGATAACCAGAAGAAAAATTCCGGCTTCATGATATTTTCCAGGTAAATAGCAGGCGCCGATTACGATCATAATCGGGGCAATTAAGGACATGGTAAAAACCATTTCGGCACGAAAGGTAAAAAATCGATACATCAAAAAGATTAAGATTAGGATAGCGATGAAAAGCATATTAGTTTTCTCCTTCGTAATGTTATAAATGATATAAAGCTTTTTTGCAGAAAAAGCAGATGAATTTGTGTGAAAAATTTTGCATATTTTGGCTTTTTCCTGTATACTTAGATCAATGTCGACAGGAAAACAGCATTCTGCCCAAGCCATCGGATATTTGCTGTTGTCCGGAAAGGAACTTTGATACTACATGAGCGATTTTTCACAAAGGCTTGAAAAGGAAATAAAAAATACAGGAAAAACTTTATATTATCTGTCTGAGGCCAGTGGTATGCAGCTGGATTACATTTCTAAAATGAGTAAAGGAAAACGTATTCCAAAAGAAGAAGAGCGCCTGACCTGTCTTCTTGATGCGATGGAATGCACCGGAAATACAAGAGCAGATCTCCTGTTCCTTTATCGCCAGGAAAAAATGGGAAAGAGCCAGTGGCAATGTATGGAAGAACTGATCCGTATTATCCAGCAGGATGTGGTTGAATTTCCTCAAGTCTCTGTTTCTACAAGTGTTTCAGGAATTCCGGATACGGATATGACGCTGGACAATATCTTTGCAATTTATGCGTGTATTCGAAAAGCAATGATAAATGCTTCCGATTCCACGATTTGCTTATGTACTCCGGAAATTTCACTGGAACATTTACGATATCTTGTTCAGATTATTCATGAAGTGCCCTATCGCAGATTAGAGCATCTTTTTCCTTTGCTGCAGAATCAGACAACGGAAAATACACTGGATAACCTTCGGAAAATATGCAGTCTGAAACCGGCAATGAACTATGAAAACTACAAACCATTTTATTATTACGTTTCTTCTGCTGAGTCCGAGGCGAAAAAAGCAGGCTTACTTCCCAACTGGCTGATCACAGACCATATTGCAATTGGAATCAATTTTCATACGGCGAAAGGAATCATTCTCAGAGATGCGCAACAAATACAATTACTGAAGAATTCCTTTATTCAGGAAAGAAAAATAGCAAAGGAAATGTTGTTTTGCTCTGATTTAAATGCTTATGTAAAAGATGTCAATGTTATGATGAATGAAGGTTATGTAACGCATAACTATTATATTGAATATTCACCATGTCTTCTGCATCTGATTCCGTTAAATGTACTGAAACAGCAGATCATCCTGGATGGAGTGGAAAAAGAACAGCTCTTATCTTCTCTCTTTCAGCGGATCCGGCACATGGAAACGGAAAGTATGGTACATATTTTCTGCATATCTGGCTTACGACAATTAATGGAGCAGGGACGTATTGCGGGCTATCCGGATATGCTTTATAAGCCTCTTGATCCTGCGATGCGCCTGTGGCTGTTGAAAAGTTATTATCAATATATGCTGCACACACCTCATTCCTGCATTTGTGTAAAAGAAAATTTCGTCCAGCTGCCGAAACACATCTCCATTGTATGTAGCTCTAATGTTCATAATGGAATTGCATTTTGGAACAATACAAGTCATGGATTGCAATATTATATTTTAAAAGAATCCGGCTTTTCACAAAAACTATATGAATTTTGCCAGTTTCTGGAGAATGGAAACATGGCATGGTCACAGGAGGAGACGCTGGATATTATTCGAAACATGATTGTGGAATATGGAGGCACCTTATAAACCGCGCTTCCAGGAAAATAAAGGATTCTTTCGGGACAGCTTTTCTCCTGCTATCTCTGGAAGAGCCGGGAGAAAAGCCCCTTCCTTTTTGCCGGGCGGGATGCAGCAGGTACATTTTGATTGATATATTGCTGAAACATGTTTTTTGAATCCTGAATGAGACCATTTAATTGCGCATTCTGACCAGCAGAAAACAGATCACACAATACAACTCCTTTTTGGGCATAGTACAATGCATTTTCCTTTCGCTCCAGTCTCATATTTGCAATTTGGAGCGTTTGATAGATAGGGATTTGATAGACCGGCATTTCTTCCGGAAGCAAAAGATCGCTGTAATGATACAGAAGTAATGAGATTTCTTCCGCTGCTTCCTGGATCTGCTCGGGATTTATATGTTCTTCCTGTACATTCTGAAGATACATAGATCCACATCCGATACAAATGCGGATGAATGCTTTGGACACAGTTTCTCTGATTTGTGGATTTAGAATTTCTGCATTCCATATATATATTCGATACTTTCTGCCAGACGCCAGCTCTTTTCGGCCAATTCGGTGCATTTGTGTCCCTGTATTTTTTCTGCTGTTACGACGGAAATGCATGCCAGCATACATTTCAGTTCATTCATCAATAAAATTTCAGCAGTTTTTTCTTTTGGGATTTTTAACTGCATTTCCTGTTCCAGCTTTTCTTGCTGGTGTTCTGTAAAATCCTGTAATTCTTTGATGCTCTCCGGATCGCTGAACTGAGATTCCTCCAAAGTTATTTTGCAGATCATTACCCGGAGCAGATTCTGATAGGTTTCTTTCCAGATTCCCGGTTCTTCTGATTGATTACTGATGGCCATGCATCTTCTGAAAAGATCTGTTTTATCAAAGGCCGACAGATATGGATTGTTGGAAAATTGCAGAATCTGAAAGGCTGTACAATGAAAATTTTCTTTTGCAGCTGCCTGCATCAGGAGCTCGGGATATTTTCGGGCATTCATAGACGCAACAGAAAATTCCTCTGCCTGTTTTTGAGCAGAAAGCAGCATTTTCTTTGGGGCTTTCTGTAGCAAAAATCCATTTTCCGGAAAGAGATTTCCAAAGATATTTTTAAAAATAGCTTGTTGTACTGCTGCTTTCAGTGTCATTGCATGAGAATGCATCTGCGGGCAATCCAGATTTCCGGCGACTGCTGTAATTTCATATTTTTCTTTGAGTGAAAGCAGCGCCGGAACAAGCAGATATTCTGTATCTGTCAGAATTTCCAGACGATGATAGACATCATGGTACGGCGCACCCGCGAGATCTCCCTTGGAAAACAGGAGCTTCGGGAAAAAATTCCAGCAGATACCTTCTAAGGTATGGTCTGTTACCTTTGCCTGCGCCAGCTCATAGATAGAATCATATCCTTCCTGATTGCTTTTTACTGTAACATGGGTATCGGATTGCACAGAATATAATTGACGTTCATAATAATTGGACAGAAAAATTCTGTCGCCCAAGTGATCCCAGGAATACATATAGTCCATATAGGATTCATACACATGATTTCCAAACATACTTGTCGTTGGTCCGACAAACAGAGAGTTCCACGCTTCGTAAGTATCAAGTTTTTGATTAAAAGCATTTACCATTTTTGCCTGTTCTTCTTTTGTATATTTGGAAATTTCCGTTCGTTCATTTGTCTTTTGCACAGAAGTTCCGCCTTTGCGGCGTCCGTGCTCAACCAGGAGAAGAAAGATGATTTCTTCTTTTTCCAGAAATTCTATTTCAAAAGAAATATCCCATGATTTTTCATCACAATAGGTTCTGTAATTACTACCTGAATTTATCGCTTTTTGTAATATTTCGGGATCAAGAGTTTCCCATGGAATCGAAACAGGAAAGTCCATATTTTATTTCCTCCAGGTGTCTGCTGATAAAATGATGTTGGAGGCAAAAAATATTTTGCCTCCCTTGTCATCCGATTGCTTTGCATGATATGCTTTGGCAATTCTTATTTTAATACTTTGATAGATACTTTTCCGCCAATTCCGGCCTGACACTGAACTTTTAAGATATCTCCGTCTTTTAAATCCAGATCCAGGTAACCATCACCAGTTTTAAACATGGCACCGGCTAAGGATTTTCCTATTTCGCCGACGGATATTTGTTCTGCGAGGCCGCTGCCTGCAGAAAATCCAATGATGGACCCCATCAGATTGACATTCCCTTTTTTGCTGTCTTTTGCCGGATCTATCATAGAAATACGATGAACGCCAGGAGTTAAGCTGATTTCATATGGAGTCTTAGATGCCTCATATAAAGTTCCTTCTTTTTCGTCATCAATAAAGATGCCTATTTTTGCTTTGGAATTCATCATTTTATTGTACTTGAGTGGATGAAACATTTTGTCCATGACGCTCATGGAAAGATCTTTTGCCATTCGATTGGAATCTTTTACTGTTAATACTAATCTTGCACTCATATTTTCCCTCCTGAAGTCAAGCGTTTCAAGTGATGCGCTTTTGTATTTTGGGTATCGGATTGTTGTTTTGGTATGGAATAGAATGATCCGATTCCGGCTAAAATTTGTGTTTATTATACTATTATTTGAAAAACTATATGAAATAGGCATAAAAATTAGACAAAAAATCAGATGAAAACATAAATTAAACTTTTAATGATTCCTATGATCCGATTTTTTTAAAAGAAAATTGATTTTATGGGAAAACAAAACTTATTTTGGAATGGAGAGAAGCGCAGGAGGCTGTGAACGACAGAACAAAAGAAAGAAATGACAGAAAACAGATACCGCGGTGGCAAAGCTGTTCACAAAGCTGGCGGGCGTGACAACGGCGTCTTATCTGTGGGTTGAAACAAAATATCATGAAAAACAGAAAAGAAGCATATCGTATAAAGATAACGGATGAACGCAGGTGAATCCATGAACAGACTCTGGAGCGGTATGCTTCTTCTTGGTATTGCCTACGGTGCTTTTTGCGGAAAGCTGCCGGAGGTGACAGACGGTGCGCTGCGTGCTTCAAAAGAGGCAGTTGTGCTGGCAATTTCTCTTCTGGGTGTGACGGGCCTTTGGAGCGGGCTGATGGAGATTGCAGGGAAAGCGGGAATGATCGACAGCCTGGTAAAAAAGATGGGACCGGTCATGCGCTTTTTGTTTCCAAAGGTACCATCGGATCACCCGGCCATCCAATCGGCTGCCACAAATATGATCTGTAATGTATTCGGTCTTGGCGCAGCGGCAACGCCGCCGGGCCTTCTTGCCATGGAACAGTTCGAAGAGCTGGAAGAGGAACGGCGGAAAAACAAAAATCCGGCCGCTGTTCCGAAAGGAACTGCAAACCGGGAAATGTGCACCTTTCTGATTTTAAATATTTCTTCCCTGCAGCTGATACCGGTCAACGTGATTGCATACCGCAGCCAGTATGGCAGCGTGCATCCAACGGCCATTGTCGGACCGGCACTGGCAGCGACGGCAGCAAGCACGGTAGCGGCTGTTTTATTCTGCAAATGTATGGAAAAATGCAAAAGCTGAGAATGCGGTCTGCCCAGGAATATTTATAAAAAAACAGTAAATTCGCCTTCTTAGGACTAGCCGCCGCGGCAACGGCTTGGTACAATAAAAGAAATGAGGGATATTGAATTTTACATAGGAGGAACACAAGAGCATGGCAGGATATGTGAGTCTTCAGGATGTAACCAAGACATACAAAATGGGTGAAGTCACCATCAAGGCCGCGGATGGAATCAGTTTTGATGTGGAAAAAGGTGAGTTTGTGATCGTTGTCGGCCCGAGCGGCGCGGGAAAGACGACCGTTCTGAATATCTTAGGAGGCATGGACACGGCGACTTCCGGAAAGGTGCTGGTGGACGGCGCGGAAATCAGCAAATACCGAGGCAAGAAGCTGATCCAGTACCGGCGGGAGGATATTGGATTTGTTTTTCAGTTTTATAATCTGATGCAGAACCTGACGGCGCTCGAGAATGTGGAGCTGGCGATGCAGATCTGCCGGCATCCGCTGGATGCGTCGGAGGTGCTTGCGGAGGTTGGGCTGGAAGAGAGAATGAATAACTTCCCGGCGCAGCTTTCGGGCGGAGAGCAGCAGCGTGTGGCGATTGCGCGTGCGCTGGCGAAGAATCCGAAACTGCTGCTCTGCGATGAGCCGACCGGCGCGCTCGATTATGTGACGGGAAAAGCGATCTTAAAGTTGCTGCAGGATACCTGCCGGGAGAAGGGGATGACGGTCATTGTCATCACTCACAACTCGGCGCTGACACCGATGGCGGACCGCGTGATTAAAATCCGAAACGGAAAAGTGGCGGGAATGAAAACAAATGAGAACCCGACGCCGGTGGAAGAGATAGAATGGTAGGTGGACGATGAGAGCATTTCGAAAAGACTTTATCCGGGAAATCACAAAGAACAAGGGGCGGTTTCTGTCAGTCTTTTTCATCGTGCTTCTTGGCGCGGCGTTTTTCTCGGGCATCCGGTCGGCGGAAGGAGATATGAAGGTTTCGGCGGACCGGTATTATGATGAAGTAAATTATATGGATTTGAAAGTCCTTGGAACGCTGGGGCTGACAGACGATGATCTGGCGGATATCGCGAAGACGGATGGCGTGAAAGCGGTCTACGGCGGAAAAACGGTGGAAGTGCTGCATGACATCGGCGAGAGCGAGCAGGTTGTGAAACTGATTGCGCTGACGGACGGTGTGAATGAGCCGCGCGTGGTTGAGGGACGGATGCCGGAGAAAGAGGATGAAATTCTTGTTGATACGCAGTTTCTGAAAAGTTCCGGTTGTGAGATCGGGGATCAGGTAACGTTCACTTCCGGAACGGAGGATCCGCTCTCAGATTCGCTGACCGGGGACACGTTTACGATTGTTGGTTCGGCGACACTCCCTTATTATATGGATCTGAACCGGGGAACGGGCTCGATTGGAAACGGAAGCATCAACAGTTTTGCACTGCTGCTTCCGGAGACATTTACCTCGGATCTCTATACAGAGATTTACGTCCAGGCGGACGGCGCACAGGAAGAGGCGAGCTACAGCGATGCGTATGATGAGACGGTGAAGGCTGTACAGACGAAGATTGAAGCGCTCGAGGATGCGGCGTGCGACCGGCGGTATACGGCAGTCAAAACCGAAGGACAGGAAAAGATTGATGATGCAAAACAGCAGGTCGCTGATGCAGAGCAGAAATTAGCGGACGCAAAAACAGAGCTGGATGACGGTGCACAGCAGCTTGCCGACGCGAAAGTGACGATTGCGGACAAAGAGCAGGAACTTCTCGACGGCGAACAGACGTTAAAGGACAAAGAACAGGAGCTTCTTGACGGAAAGCAGACGATTGCTGAGAAAGAACAGGAACTCCTTGACGGAAAACAGACCATTGCAGACAAAGAGCAGGAACTTCTCAGTGCGAAAGCAACCATCGCCGATAAAGAGCAGGAACTGGCATCCGGCAAGGCAACGCTGAAAGATAAAGAGGCGGAACTTGCGAGCGGAAAAGCGACGCTGGAAGCAAAGGCGGCAGAGCTGGAAAGCGGAAAAGCGGAGCTGAATCAGAAAGCCGATGAACTTGCAAGTGGAAAAACCACACTTGAGGCAAAAGCGAAAGAACTTTCCGACGGAAAAGCACAGCTTGCAGAGAAAGAAACAGAACTGGCATCCGGCAAAAAAGAGTTAGAGGAAAAAATGACGCAGCTTTCGGCGGCAAAAACCGAACTGACTCGGAAGCAGACGGAGCTGAATACTGCAAAAGAGCAGCTTTCCGAAAAAGAAACGGAATTGAATATTGCAAAGGAGCAGCTTTCCGCTGCACGCGAGGAACTGGACAACAAGAAAGCAGAAACCGCTGCAGGACGCACACAGTATGAAGCGCAGAAGGCAGCGTATGAAGAACAGAAGAGTCAGTATGAGACAGCCAAGGATCAGTTAGCCCAGATTTCCAGGCAGCTTCCGATGGTGGAGGCTGCGCAGACAGAAGTGACTGGTCAGATCGAGGTGATTGAGGCTCAGCTTGACGGACTGACGGAGGAAGATGAAGCATATGTATCCCTGTTGGAACAGAAAACTGCGCTGGAAGCAAAGCAGACAGAGTTAGCACAGCAGCTTTTCACGATGCAGGAGCAGAAAACATTTCTGGAACAAAACATCGCAGCGTTTGAAGCAGCAAGCGCTGATGCGGAAGCCCGGCTTGCGGCTGCAGAAGCTCAGATTACCGACGCAGAAAGTCAGCTTGCCGCTGCAGATGCACAATTAACAGAAAAAGAGCAGGAATGCGCCGCAGGCGAGGCACAGATTGCTTCTGCAAAAGAAGAACTGGAAAGCGGCGAAGCTCAGATTACAGAGGCTCTTGCCCAGCTTCAGGATGGAGAAGCACAAGCAGAAGCTTATCAGAAACAGATTGAGGATGGCGAAGCCCAGCTTGCATCCGCCAAAGCAGCGATTGCCGACGGAGAAGCTCAGCTTGAGACGAATCGCAGTAAATTAAAAGACGGAGAAACTCAGCTTGCGGCTGCCAGAGCCCAGCTTGCTGATGGGGAACAGCAGATTGCATCGTACCGACAGACGATTCAGTCGGGTGAGGCCCAGCTTGCCGCTGCAAAGCAGACAATTTCCAGTGGAGAAAGTCAGCTCGCCGACGCGAAACAGACGATCGCCGATGGCGAAACCCAGTTAGCAGAAGCAAAGCAGACGATCGCCGATGGAGAAAGTCAGCTCGCCGAAGCCAAGCAGACGATTGCCGACGGAGAAACCCAGCTTGCCGACGCGAAACAGGAAATCGCCGACGGAAAAATCTCCCTTGCGGATGCGAAACAGGAAATTGCCGATAAAGAAAAGGAACTTGAGGACGGCAAAGCCGAATATGAAAAAGCAAAAGCCGACGCCGAACCAGAAATCGCGGATGCGAAGCAGGAAATTGCGGACGGTGAGAAAACACTCGCAGACCTGAAAAAACCAACGTGGTACGTCTGGGGACGGAATAAGGTAACGTCAACTGAGAGCTTCGGTCAGGATGCCGGCCGTATCTCGAATATCGGAAAATTCTTCCCGGTTATCTTCTTCCTCGTGGCTGCTCTCGTCAGCCTGACGACGATGACACGAATGATCGAGGAACAGCGTCAGCAGATCGGAACGTTAAAAGCCCTCGGCTATTCCGACGGCGTGATCGCCTTTAAATATTTCGCATACGCGATGCTCTCCACCGTATCCGGCGCTCTCGCGGGCGTGGTGGTTGGAGAAAAAATCCTGCCCTGGGTTATTATGAATGCCTACGGCATGCTGTATACCGGACTCCCGTATTACATGACCCCGCTGAACTGGGAGCAGGGAGGCCTTGCGATTCTGGCGAGTGCAGCCTGCACCGGCGTGGCGACGATCGCGGCATGCTACAAAGAACTCGCCGCAGGTCCGGCAGAGCTGATGCGGCCGGAAGCACCGAAAAACGGCAAACGGATTTTCCTGGAACGCATCGGCGTACTCTGGAAACATCTGAACTTTACGCAGAAATCAACCGTGCGGAATCTGGTGCGGTATAAAAAACGATTCTTCATGACCGTTATCGGAATCGGCGGATGCATGGGTCTGATCCTCGTCGGTTTCGGCCTTCAGGATTCCATCACCGCGATTGCGAAAAACCAGTTCGTCAGCCTCTTCACCTATCAGGCGAATGCTGTGCTGAATTCAGATGTGGATGAATCCGAAAAAGAAGCATTGCAGACCGATCTGGAAAACTACAGCGGCATCGATGAGCTGCTGGAAATGTACTGCCAGAACATCGAACTGCAGACCGACAAAAAGACCGTGGATGCAGTGCTTGAAGTGCCGAAAGAACTGACGAATTTCAATGACTTCTATGCCTTCCGAGACCGGAAAAGCGGAGAAGTTTACGAATTCCCGACCGACGGCGGCGCAGCCATCAGCGAAAAGACAGCAACGATGCTCGGCGTAAAAGCAGGCGACACGGTTCAGCTGAAAAAAGGCGATGATATTGTGGACGTAAAGATTTCGATCATCGTCGAAAACTACGTGCGCCATTACCTGTATCTGGCCCCGGATCTCTACGAGGAGCTGTTCGGCGGAGCGCCGGACTACAACCAGCTTCTGATGAAATATCAGGACATGTCGGGCAATTATGAGACAGCACTCGGAGAAAAAATCATGACGTACGACGGTGTAGCGGCAATCTCGTTCACATCCGACCTGATTGATCAGATTGACAACATGCTTCGTTCCCTCGACATCGTCATCGTGGTGCTGATCGTATCGGCGGGCCTGTTGGCGTTTGTGGTGCTGTACAACCTGAACAACATCAACATCACCGAACGACAGAGAGAGCTGGCAACGCTGAAAGTGCTCGGCTTCTTCGACGGCGAGGTGGCATCGTACGTGTACCGGGAAAACATGGTGCTGACACTGTTCGGCGTTATCGCGGGCATGGGAATTGGAACGTTTTTACATCATTGCGTAATTCAGACCGTCGAGGTCGATATGATGATGTTCGGACGAAACGTGTTCCCGCGGAGCTACGGCTGGAGCGCCCTGATTACCCTGGCGTTTGCTCTGTTCGTCAATTTTATGATGTTCTACCGGTTAAGAAAAATTGATATGATTGAATCGCTGAAAAGCGTGGAGTAAACAACAGAAAAAGGCCGTCCGCGGTGATGCAGAGAATCTGCAGAAACCGTGGGTGGTTTTTTCATTTTGAAAGTGAAATATGAGCCGGAATGCTTGTTTTTTCAGACATTTCGTTGTATAAAAAAAATAAGGGTTTTTATTAGAACAGAATCAAAAAACAAAGAGTAAAGGGGATTTTTACAAATGGGAACAACAGAAACGAAAAAAATGAGAGTCGGCGTTGTCGGCTGCGGAGCGATCAGTGATATTTATCTGACGAACATGATTCATAACTTTGAGAATCTTGAGGTAGCAGCATGCTGCGCAGGCCATCTTGAACATGCGAAAAAGAAAGCAGAGCAGTATGGCATCAAGGGCTGTACCTACGAGGAAATTCTGGCAGATCCGTCGATTGAAATGGTAGTCATTCTGACACCGGCACCGACCCACGAGGGGCTGATCCGTCAGGCACTGGAAGCCGGAAAACACGTTTACACTGAAAAAACAATGACCCTCGCACCGGAAACGGCAGCGAAACTGATCGGGCTGGCAGAGGAGAAACATCTCTATCTCGGTTCCGCACCGGACACCTTCCTTGGATCGGCACTGCAGACCGCAAGAAAAGCGATCGACGACGGGCTGATCGGCGAGGTGACATCTTTCGAAGCATGCGCAAACCGCGATCTTGATTTGCTGGCGAGCATCTTCCGTTTTCTGCGGATGCCGGGCGGCGGTATCTGCTACGATTTCGGTGTTTATTATCTGACGGCAATTGTGAGTCTTTTTGGTCCGGTGGATCGCGTTGTATCGTCCGTGCGAAACCTTGCGGCGAAGCGTGTGAACATCATTCCGGGCAGCCCGGAATACGGACAGGAATTTGACTATACAAACGAAAGTCAGGTCTTTACCATTCTGGAAATGAAAAACGGTGTGACCGGTACATTCTGCGTCAATGGTGACAGCGTCATCAATGATCAGGCGGTATTCACCATTTACGGTAAAAAAGGTATCTTAAAGCTTGTTGATCCGAACAATTTCGGCGGCGATGTTGTCTATATTCCGGGTGTAAAAGACTGGACACAGCAGGCTGTTCCGGAAGTTTTACATTATGGCTTTGATTACAGCGAAAACAGCCGTGGTCTTGGCCCGTCTGAGATGGCAGAAGCAATTGCCGAGGGCAGACCAAACCGTGCGAGTGCCAAAATGGCATATCACGTACTCGATACGATCGATCAGATTATGAAGAGTGCGGAAACGGGTGCATTTGAGAAGGTTCCATCCACCTGCGAAAGACCGGAGGCCATGCCGAATTCATAGTCTATTTCTGATAGGATTGCAGGTACATCTGACGGAAGTCGGTAGGGCTTACATTTTTTGATTTCAAAAAGACTCTGTTAAACGTAGAAATACTGTTAAAACCGGATTCGAGCGACACTTCGGTGATCGTGAGATCCGGTTTTTTTAACAGGTTTTCGGCGATATGGAGCCGTTCCCTGGTGACGAAATCCGTGAAGGAGAGGCCGGTGTATGCGCGGAACAGCTTGGAAAAATGGCAGCGGGAGAATCCGGCGACTTTTGATGCTTCTTCCAGGGAAACCGGTTCGGTGCAGTGACTTGAGATCCAGGTACATGCAGCAACCATCTGGCGGTGTACCTGTGCGGAATGGCCTGTTTTTTGCGGTGCGGCAGTTTCGGTCGGCACGGAGAGATTTTCGCCGAGCAGAATAAAAAACTGATACAGCAGAACGCATCCGCGCAGTTCGGAAAAACTGATACCGGAGAGGGAGAGCCTGCGAAGCTCTGTCAGAAATCCGCGAAGCTTTTCGATTTCCGGGAAGTTGTTCGCATTCAGAAGACGGATCTGATAAAAAAGATAAGCAACAGACTGGAAATCCACGCGTTTTTCCAGAAAATCTGCATCGAGCTGAAGCATGATCAGACGATGTTCTCTGTTGGTTGTGGAAACAGCGTGCAGCTCGCCGGGCCAGATAAAGAGAAGATCACCGGGCTTCAGCGGAAAGGCTTCTCCGTTTACTTCATAGATAATGCCGTCATCCTGTGCAAGCACAATTTCAATATAGTGATGCCAGTGCAGACCGAAATAGGCGGGGACATGCGAAATAGAGATATCGTAAACATAGCTGTTAGCAAAATGATTGTTTTCGAAAAAAGAAGTCGAATCGTTTTTCATGGCAAAAGAATCCTCCGTATCTGATAAACGGTATTATACAACAGAAGAGAGAAAAAATATAGAAAAAATCGAAACATCTGGGCAATGATCGGCAATATATAAGTAGTGTTTTACGAGGATCTGTATTATGGTTAAGATATGAAAATTGTGAAGAACGGCAGAAATCGGAAAAAGAGTGATGTGATTTTGGCGAAAATTCACAATAAAAGTTTATGAAAAGTGAAGAAGTGAGAGGTAAGCGAAAAATGCAGATTTATGTAGATGGAAATGCTGTGCGAAGCGGAAATGGGCAGAAGGAATATCCATTTCAGACGATTTCCGAGGCGGCAAAAATTGCAATGCCCGGCGACGAGGTGCTTGTAGCGCCTGGCGTATATCGGGAATATGTAGATCCGGCGAATGCGGGATGTGAGGATGCAAGAATTGTGTACCGTTCTGTGGAACCGGGAAAAGCTGTGATTACCGGTGCGGAAATTGTGGATAACTGGGAGCATTTGGAAGGTGATGTGTGGACAGCGCGCGTTTCGAACGGATTGTTTGGGGATTACAATCCATATACGACACTGGTCAGCGGTGACTGGTTTATCGCATCCTACACGGCACACACCGGAGAAGTGTATCTGAATGGAAAATCCATGTATGAGGTGACAAGTCTGGATCAGGTGAAAAAGCCGGAGATCTATAAAAAATCCTGGGATCAGGCATTCACGGTTTACACCTGGTATGTGGAGCAGGACGAAGAAAAAAATGAGACCGTTTTCTATGTGAATTTTCAGGGAAAAAATCCGAACGAAGAAACCGTAGAAATCAATGTACGTGAGAATTGCTTTTATCCATCGAAGGAGGGCATTGGTTATATCACGCTGTCCGGCTTTGTTGTAAAACAGGCGGCAACTCAGTGGGCTCCGCCGACGGCATATCAGGAAGGAATGGTCGGCCCGCACTGGTCAAAGGGATGGATCATCGAGGATTGTGAAATTTCAGATTCGAAGTGCTCGGGCATTTCACTTGGAAAATACAGACAGCCGAACAATGACAATAAATGGCTCAAATGGAAATTCAAAGATGGTACACAGACGGAGCGTGACTGTATCTGCCAGGCGCAGCGGGAGGGATGGACAAAGGAAAACATCGGAAGCCACATCATCCGCCGGTGCAACATCCACGACTGTGGACAGACGGGTATTGTAGGCCATTTAGGCGGTGTGTTCTCGATTATTGAGGATAACCACATTCACCATATCAATAATAAACAGAACCTTGCGGGTGCGGAGATCGGCGGCATCAAGATGCATGCGGCGATCGATGTGATCATTCGAAGAAACCATTTCCATCACTGTACGAGAGGCCTCTGGCTCGACTGGCAGGCACAGGGCACACGTGTTACGCAGAACCTGTTCCATGACAATACGCTGCCGAACGAGGAGAATGCAAATCCGGAGGGGATGGACGGCATCGGCGAGGATATCTTTATTGAAATTTCCCACGGACCGACACTGGTGGACAATAACGTACTGCTTTCGGACCGCGCGATGAAGCTGGCAACACAGGGTGTTGCGGTAGTACATAACCTGATCGCGGGATCGTTTACTGCTGTCGGCCGCGGTGTCAACAATGGCTCCGAAAAGCTGCCGTCGCCACGCTACACACCGTACCATGTGCCGCATCGCACAGAGATCAACGGATTTATGACGGTTCTTCACGGTGACTGCCGGTTCTACAATAATATCTTCATCCAGAAGCCGGTTCGTGCGGGAATGGAAGAAATCCGTAAACTGACCGGAGATAATGAGTGGGATGACGGAAATCTGACAGCAGGAACCGCACCGTACAGCGGATATCCGACGCTGGAGGAGTACGTGGCAAGATTTGAGGGCTACTGCGGAATGGGCTCCGGAAAGTCGCCGGATCTGTATTACGAGAAGCTGCCGGTATGGCTTGGCGGAAACGTTTACTTCAATGGGGCGAAGCCGGCCAAGCAGGAACAGGACGCTGTAGTGGATACCGAGCATGAAATCACCATCGGTGTAAAAGAAGAGAACGGAAAATGGAAACTGGAGACCAATGTTTACGATTATCTGCCGCAGAATGCCTGTGCAGTGATCTCAACGGAGACGCTTGGCATGGCATTTGAGCCGGAACAGAAATATGAGAATCCGGATGGAACGCCGATCGTGTTCCGATATGACTACTTCGGAAACCGTCAGGGCATTCATCCGCTGCCGGGCCCGTTTGCATCAAAAGAGGCTGCGGAAGAAGCATTATCGTAAAGAAATTCTATAGACCCGCAAAAAAATAGCGTAAAAAATTCAGCGCCGCAGAGAGTGAATGATTGCGTCACAGCCTTTTTGGCAGTGTTTTCGGGTTTTACTATAACAAAAAGGAGTATAGAGAAATGATTTACTATGTCAATAATTCCGCTCCGAAGAATGGAAACGGAACAAAAGAGATGCCGTTCAAGTTCATCAACGATGCGGCAAAAATTGCAAAGGCAGGAGATGAAGTTCTGGTTGCACCTGGTATTTACCATGAATATGTTGATCCGGTCAACGGCGGAACCGAGGATGCGAGAATCGTCTATAAGAGTGAGAAGCCGCTCGGCGCAAAGATCACCGGTGCGGAAACGATGAATGACTGGGAGCATTACAAAGATAATGTGTGGGTATGCCGTGTAGACAACGGAGTTTTTGGCAATTATAACCCATACACGACAATGGTCGGCGGTGACTGGTATTTTGCACCGGTGGTACGCCATACCGGCGCGGTTTATCTGAATGACCGCCAGTTATACGAGGCAGAGACACTCGAGGAGTGTATCAAGGGCGAGGTTTATGCGCCGTCCTGGGAGCCGGAGTGGTCGGTTTACAAATGGTATACCGAGCAGGACAAAGAGAAAAATCAGACGGTCATCTACGCAAACTTCCAGGGTAAAAACCCGACGGAGGAAAAAGTAGAAATCAACGTGCGCCGGAACTGCTTTATGCCGTCGAAAACAGGCGTAAATTATATTACGTTCAGTGGATTTGATGTCAGCAAGGCGGCAACGACATGGGCGCCGCCGGCTGCTTATCAGGACGGTATGATCGGTCCGCACTGGTCGAAGGGATGGATTATTGAGGACTGTGAGGTCAGCAACAGCAAGTGCTGCGGTATTTCGCTCGGAAAATATTACGATCCGGAGAACGACCATTACTTTACCAGAAAACACGTAAAAAGCCCGACCCAGATGGAGCGTGATGCTGTGTGCCGCGGCCAGTATCACGGCTGGACGAAGGAGAACATCGGAAGCCATATCATCCGCCGCTGCCACATCCATCACTGTGAGCAGACCGGTATTGTCGGACGAATGGGCGGTGTGTTCAGTATTATCGAGGACAACCACATTCACAACATCAACAATATGCAGCAGCTTGGCGGAGCCGAGATTTCCGGTATCAAGATGCATGCGGCGATCGATGTTGTGATGAGAAGAAATCACATTCATCATTGTACGATGGGCATCTGGTGCGACTGGGAGGCACAGGGAACACGCCTGACCCAGAATCTGCTGCACGACAACTGCCCGCCGGAGGGAACACCAAAGGCAGAGGGTGCAATGATGAGTCAGGATATTTTCATCGAGGTTGGCCATGGTCCGACACTGATCGATAACAACATTATGCTCTCACCGGTCAGCGTTCGTATGGCGACCGATGGTATTGCCTGCGTACACAATCTGATGCTTGGCTCATTAACTGCAGTTGGCGGCGGAACAGGAGACCGTTACACGCCGTATCACATCCGTCACCGTACCGAGGTTGCCGGATTCATGACATTCCTGCATGGCGATGACCGGTTCTACAACAACATCTTTATCCAGAATTACCCGGTTGAGGAAACAGAAACGGTTGAGGACATGGGCTTCAAGATGGAGGATAACCAGGAGGTCGGAACGCATGTGTTCGACGAGTATCCGACCTATGACGAGTGGATCAGTCACTTTGAGCTGGATAAACCGGCCGACATGAGCAAGCTGGAGCCGTATCACAACAAGTGCCATCTGCCGGTTTGGGTAAACGGAAACGCTTACTTTAACGGAGCAAAGGCGTGTGTGAATGAAAAAGAGAGTCTTATGGATAACGAGAACCAGGTTAAGGTGGAACTTGTGGAAAAAGACGGCCACTATTCCATCAAGACGAACGTGTATGAGTTCCTGAAGGATTTCCGGACGGGAATTATCAACAGTGATATTTTAGGATACGCCTTCGAGCCGGAGCAGAGATTCGAAGATCCGGACGGAAGCACGATTATCTTCGATCAGGACTATCTTGGCGAGCACCGCGGCGTGGCAGCAATGCCGGGACCGTTTGCGGATGGAGCTGAGGCAGAGAAGATTCTGTGGTAGAAGAAATCAGAACTTACCGGTTGATACGAAAAAAACAGGGCGCTGTGCAGGAAATGGCACAGCGCCCTGTTTTGGTAAAAGGAAAGTCAGGATGCCTTTGCAGAATCTTTTGCCGTCGGCATTTTCTCGTATAAGATTTTCAGCATAATCGGTGTTGCAATACTCGAGAAGAGAATCAGCAGAATCACGGCACTGAAGAAATCGCCGGATAAAAAGCCTGCATTCAGACCCTTTTGTGCGACGATCAGACAGACTTCACCACGGGTCATCATACCGACACCGATTTTCAGGCTGTCGCCCCAGGTAAAGCCGCATCCCTTTGACATCAGGCCACAGCCGATAATTTTTGCGGCAAGGCCGACGATGACGAAACAGATGGCAAAGAGTACGAATTTCTCGTTCATGCCGCTGAGCGTTGTTTTGAGTCCGATACTTGCAAAGAAAATCGGTCCGAAAATCATATAGGAGCTGATATCCATTTTTTCTTCGATGTAATCGGAAGAATCGAGGGAACACAGGATAACGCCCGCAACGTATGCACCGGTAATATCGGCGATGCCGAAATATTTTTCGGAAATGTAGGACAGTCCGAAGCAGAGCGCAAGACCCAGAATCGGGAGACGGCGGGTGTGCGGAAATACGGAGTTCATGCGGTTGAACAGCTTAAAGCAGAGAAAACCGAGCACAATCGCAAGGGCAAAAAACAGAATGGTGGAGGCTGCTACTTTCAGCGGATTGGATGTCGGATCTTTAAAACCGATGACAACAGTCAGCACAATGATACCAATGACATCGTCGATGATGGCTGCATTTAAGATGGTTGTTCCAACCTCTGTTTTCAGCTTGCCGAGTTCTTTCAAGGCCTGTACGGTGATGCTGACCGATGTTGCAGTCAGAATAACACCGATAAAAACAGCGTGGTAAAATTCTTCCGTTCCGACAGCAGAGAAGCCATAAAAGCTCATGTATAAGATGGCTCCAAGAACGAGAGGAACAAAAACACCGGCACAGGCGATCAGCAGGGATTTCACTCCGGTGCGGAGCAGATCCTTCAGGCTGGTGCCAAGACCTGCGGAGAACATCAGCAAAATGACACCGATCTCCGCCATTTGTGCGAGAAAGTCAGACTGCTGAACGAGTCCCAGCACACTGGGTCCAAGGACAATACCGGCAATCAGCTCGCCCACAACCTGCGGAGCCTTGCATTTTCTGGCAAGAATACCAAACAATTTTGCGAATACGATAATGATTGCCAGGTCTTTTAAAATGACATACGTATCCATGAAAAAGATACCCCCTTTTATGAAGTTTATGTATGTGTCGGCAGCTTGAAAGAGCAATGCCGGAGTTTGATACGCATACATTTTCAGTATAACAAAAATTGAGAAAAAATACTATCGGCAAGAAAGAAAAAATAAAGTAAAACGGAAAAAGAGATATAGAAAAGAGCATGTAGATATAGTATGATCAAAGCAGCAAATAAATTTTACATGAAGTTCAAAAAGCGGGATCAAAAAAACGAAAGGGGAAATAAAAAATGAGAGTTGGGAACGTGAAAGAAATTGTATTTTCCAAAGATCCAAAACAGATGAACTGGCTGCGGGAGGATTTCCCATACGCCGAGGTGAAATGCCCGCCGGAGTTTTCGGCTGAGGTGCAGAATGAGAAAGACGGAGATGTGCTGACAACGAAGATTGTGGTTTCTTACAACGGTGCGCATCCGTATTTTACAAATGCCGGAAGTATTGGGGTTTCATTTCCGTTGCAGGACCGCTACACGGACAGTGTGACCTGCCGGGATTACCGGTGCCATGCACATATTTTCTGCGGGGAAAATACCAGTTATATCATGGCACTCCGCATGGGCGGTGCGGCTCCGCATCTGGGAATGGTACTCACAAAAGGCAGTCTTTCTGCTTACAGTATTGAGCGCGATCTGAAACTGCAGAGCAATGACAGAGGCTGCTTCTGGCTGCACCCGTCCGCACAGGAATTTGCGCCGGGAGACACGATGACGCTGGAGTGGAAAGTATTTCCGCATCAGGGACGCGAAGATTTCCGGGAGAAATTAAGAGCATTTTCCCAGGTGATTCTGGTGGATGCGGAGCAGTATGTGATTTATCCGGGAGAGACGAGTAAGGTAACCATTGAACCGGTATTTCCGGCGGAAAAAGTGACGGTAAACGGAGTATCGCTGGAAAAGACGGAAAAAGGTGTTTATGAATATCTGTTTGAAAATGAAAAAACAGGGGAATATGTACTTTCAATTTGTGCCGATGAGGTGAAAACTATTTGCCGTCTTCTCGTACAGGAGCGGCCGGAAGAACTGGCTGCAAAACGGTGTGCGTTTATTGTCGATCACCAGCAGTATCATGGAAAGATCAAAGAACTACAGGGTGCCTATCTGCCGTATGATAACGAAGAAAAAATTCTCGTCTGCACGCCGGAAAATGATTTCAATGCCGGACGGGAGCGTACCGGTATGGGTGTGCTGATTGCACGGGCACTGCAGCAGAATCTTTTAAAAGACCGGGAAAAAGCGGAGAAGAGTCTTCGTGAGTACCATGCATTCTATCTTCGCGAGCTGGTAAATGCATCAACTGGACTTGTATGCAACTGCTCAGGAAAAGACAACAGCTATTTTCGGCTTTACAACTATCCATGGGCAGTGACATTCTTTCTTGAATGCTGGAAGCTGTGGGGAGAAAAAGAAGATCTGAAGACAGCAGTTCGTATCACAGAGAAATTTTATGAACAGGATGGATTCCGTTTTTATCCGATTGAAATGCCGATTGTGATGCTCTGTCAAGAGCTGGAAAAAGCAGGAGAACAGGAGGATCTGAAAACAGTAAGAGATCTGTTCCGACGTCATGCTGATCAACTGATTGAGATTGGAACGGCTTATCCGGCTTCGGAAGTAAATTACGAGCAATCGATCGTACAGCCGGCGGCTGAAGTCATTCTTCAGGTTTATGAAGTGACCGGGGAAGAAAAATACCTGTGCGGAGCCGAGCAGCAGATCGCCGTCCTCGAACTCTTCGACGGCCAGCAGCCGGACTACCATCTGCATGAAATTGCAATCCGTCATTGGGACGGCTACTGGTTCGGAAAACGCAGAGTCTTCGGAGACACTTTCCCGCACTACTGGAGTGCAGAAAACGGTCGAACCTTCAAGCGCTACGCCCGCCTGACCGGAAACGAAGAATATAATATTCGCGGTGAGCATTCCCTGCGCGGCGTGCTGTCCATGTTCTTTGAGGATGGAACAGCGACCTGTGCGTACCTGTATCCGTATTCCGTCAACGGAAAGAAAACCGATTTTGCCGATCCGTATGCCAATGACCAGGATTGGGGATTGTGCATGAACCTGGAATAAAGAATGACCAGAACCTTCAAACTGAAATCATACAGAGTGATTCAGTTTGGAGGTTTTTTGGATTTGCAGAAGATGGATTCCGGCATGGTGTAAGAATAATGATATGATTTTCCTCAATGATGATGTAATAAAACCAGAACCAGACAAAGGATTTGTGAAAATCAAAAGGGTATGGAAACAATCCATACTCTATTTTTTCTTTTAAAAAGAGAAATAAAAAACGTTGACGAAAAAAAAGAAATTTGATAAACTGGAAAAATAAAAGGGAGTAGCTAGCCAACCGTGTTCACTTCTTCGTCAGTACAGCTATTGACATTCAATAACTCGGAAAGTGATTAAATAGCGAGACTTTTACTGTAGATGCAGTAGGAGTCTCTTTTTTTATGCCTATAACACCTGCTGCAAAGAATGCAAAAGAAAGAGAGGAAGATACGTATGATGTTACAGGCAGGGATTTTGATAGTGGGTTTCCTTTTTCTGGTAAAAGGAGCAGACTGGTTTGTGGAAGGGTCTGCAAGCATAGCAAGAAAGTTTGGAATTCCCCAGCTGATTATCGGACTTACCATTGTTGCAATGGGAACGAGTATGCCGGAGGCTGCTGTAAGTATTACCGCAGCGATGCAGCAGAACGCAGGAATTACGATAGGAAATGTGGTTGGAAGCAATATTTTGAATATTTTTATTATTCTCGGACTTACGGCATTAATAACAAATGTGGCAATACAAAGGTCTACCTTGTTTTATGAAATACCGTTTATGATGTTTGTTACGGTAGTTTTAATGATATGCGGAATGACAGGAGGAAAAGTAACGTTTGCCGAGGGCATAGTCTTATGGGCACTGTTTCTTGTATATCTTGGCTATTTGTTTGTAATGTCGAAAAAAGGGGAAAATCCGGAAGAGGAGGAAGCGAAAAATTATCCTGTCTGGAAATGTCTTCTTTTGATGGTGGCAGGCGGCGTCCTGGTTGTAAAAGGAAGTGATTTTGCCGTCAGCGGGGCAACCGAGATTGCCCGATACTTTGGAATGAGTGAGCGTTTTATCGGATTGACGATAGTTGCTCTCGGAACATCTCTTCCAGAGCTGGTAACATCTGTGACAGCGGCAAAAAGAGGAAATGCAGGGATTGCAATCGGAAATATTGTCGGAAGCAATATTTTTAATATTTTATTTGTAATTGGAACAGCCGCACTGATCTGTCCTGTGCCATTTGAAACTAAATTTATTGTAGACACAGGAATCGCAATTCTGGCAGGTCTGGTTTTATGGATTGGGACGTACAAGAACAGGGAATTACGGAAAACGTGTGGTGTCGTTATGCTTTTATGCTATGCAGGATATTTTGCATATTTATGTGTGGTATAGGATGAACCATTTTTGATGAAACCATTATTTAAGCACCGACCATTTGGCCGGTGCTTTTGAAGTGCATTCAAAGCTATGCGAAACGGAAGAAAAAATCAAGAATCATGCTAGAATCTAGTACATCGTTTTGTAAATAACTATACCAATCACGCAGGATGCAGATTCGAGTGTGCAGGTATAAAAATGTAGGCGTAGCGGGCTACGCCGAGGCTTTTATGCCTGTGCAATCAGATTTGCAGACAAGTGAGTGGTATAGTTA
The DNA here is from genome assembly GCF_003460955.1 of Blautia sp. AF26-2. Classification (NCBI taxonomy): domain Bacteria; kingdom Bacillati; phylum Bacillota; class Clostridia; order Lachnospirales; family Lachnospiraceae; genus Blautia; species Blautia sp. AF26-2. The sequence goes on from NZ_QTWD01000005.1 coordinate 71,776, forward strand.
TTTCGAAAACGATGTACTAGCTTCGGAAGGCGGAAAACAGTCCCAAAAAGTGCAACAATTTTCTGGAAAATATGCTATAATCTGATCAAAGTAGAGAAAAGCGGAGAGTAGAAATGAAAAAATTACCAGAATCAGAACAGGAAATTATGATGATTATATGGGAATATGAGGAACCTGTCAGTCGATTTCAAGTTGAAGAAAAGTTGAATGTAGAGAAAAATGTTGCACCGAGTACCATTTTAACATTGCTTACTCGTTTGGAAAAAAAAGGATTTATTCAAAAAGTGAGGAACGGGAAATCAAATCTTTATGTACCATTAGTAGAAAAAGAAAATTATATAGGCACGGTTGGAAAAAACATGTTAGATAAAATGTTTCAAGGGTCATTAGCAAAATTCGCATCGGCACTGTATGATGGAGAAAAACTTAGCTCAAAAGAGGTTAAGCAATTGCAGGAATTTATTGACAGACAAAAATAGAAAAAGTGGTGTAGAGGATATAGTTACAGATGGCATTTATCATAAAGTGGAATCTTTCAATAGGCATAGTCGCATTTATGGCATATGTTGTACAAAAAATAATGGGGAAAAGGCTCGGTCATTACTGGAGAAAGATAGTCTGGATACTTCTGACACTTAAAATGTGCTTTCCATTTTGGAGTGTGACAGAGAAATTTCGGCAACATCCTTTTATGATTTCTATGCCGGCATATTATATCGGGGAACAAAATCAAAAGACCGCGATCATGACGAAAATGGGAAACGTTTCAATTCGAAGGTGGATGTCAGGCGAAAAATTTTTGCTGTATATATGGATTGCAGGGATGATTTTATGTCTTTTGTTTCACGCAATACAATATAGAATATGGAAAAAAAGAATATTTGCAGAATGTAAAAAGATGCAAAAAAATTCCGTATTAGAAGCTCTAAAAAAAGCAAGCGAAGTTTGTAAAATAAAAAAAACAGAAATATGGGTCTGTGAAAATCAAGATTTTTATTCTCCTATGTTGTTTGGTGTACGAAATACAAAAGTATTGATTCCACAAGAAATGCTGGAAACGGAAAATTACTCCTATGAAGAATGGTATTTGATTTTTTTACATGAATTGACACATCAGAAAAAACACGATTTATGGTATAAAAGGTTTCTTCAAATTATAAGGGATGTTTATTGGTTTTGTATCCCAATGCTGTGGGTGCAAAAAATGGCAAATATAGATATCGAATGTGTCTGTGATGAGACTGTTACAAAACATATGAATCTGACGCAACGGAAAGATTATTGCAATGTTATTTTAAAAGTGGCTTCAAAACAAACGAAAAAAGAATTGTCTGGAGTTGTTTCAATGGTATCAGAAACAGAGATACTGAAAGAACGATTTTACAATGTGTTTTTAGCAAGAAAAAAACTTCGAATATACGTCACTGTTTTTCTTTTTGGAATAATTATTTTGAGTTTTTCGGAAATGCAAATAGCGCGACAAATATGGTCATCATCGCATATAGAAAATTGTCCCAAATGCAAAGCTGCGGTACAAGGAGAAGTGGTTTGGAATGCATGGGAAAATGAAAAAAATGTAGTATGTACACATCAATATGCATGGGGAGATGACTTACAGAAAGCCAGATATGGAGTAGAAAAAATCAGGTGTAATGAATGTGGAAATTTTTTTGAGATAAAGATCAGGCAAGAAAAAATAGTCTGCCATGGGTATAATGATTAATTAGACAAATGTAGAAAAAAGATTGACAAAAAGTAGGAAGTATGGTATTTTTTGTTATACAAATGTAGAACGTACGTTGACAGGTATAATAAATTTTTAAGGAGAAAAGTATGAAAGCGGTAAAGAAAAAAATTTCCATTTTTCTAATGACCTTAATGTTGGCCAGTACATTTTCTGCCAATGTAACAAAAGCGGATGTTATCGAAAGTAAGAATATTTTTGCGTATGAAGAAATTATGCCGTATGCTGCAGTTTGCCCGAGATGTGGAGGAAGAATAACATCGTCAACCGTATGGGGAAGCTGGATAAGCAGTGGTACAGTTACATGTACTCATGGTCACGCATGGGGAACTGATTTGAAGCAGTATAGAACAGGAATAAAAACTACAAAATGTTTAAATTGTAACGCAGGAAATACTGCTAATGTGAAAGAAACAAGAACAATTTGTCACGGATATGATAATTAATGGTTAAAACACAAGGCTGTTGTATGATATGTAAAAAAACAGAAGTCATGCAATAGCCTTGTGCTATATAGAAACATAGGGGGTAGCATAATGATGGGAAAAAGGTTGAAAGAAATTTTTGGTTTGATTCTGATTAACATCACATTAGTCAGTGGGAGCTTAAATGCAGAAACGGTATATGCAGATACACAAGCCAAGATTGAAATTGAGAAAACGGAAATGCCATTAAAAATTTGTGTTGATGAAGAAAATAAAAAAACGGTACTTCAAATAGTGGCAGCCTGGAAGAAAATATATAAAAATAATGGAGTGGAACTAATGGTAATCCCATCAGGGCAACAGGCTTCGGAAGAAAAAGTACAGGAGATCCAGAATGAAATTACGACAGGAGAAGGGCCGGATGTATTTTTGGCAGAAGGGCCGAATCCGACCTGGAGTGAGCAAAGAGCAGTTGTTTTTGAGGACCCCAAAAAAGAAATGTATCAGGGAACCTTTCTTTCGTTGAAACCATACATGAAATATTTTGATATAGATATTTTAGAAGAGAAGATTTTGTCTGCAGGTATGGCTAATGAGGAACAAATACTGATTCCTATGACATACGATTATTTTCTATATGCATTTACAACACAGGATTTACCGGAAAATACAGAAATATCAAGAAATTGGCTGGAATTAGCCAGACAAAAAGAAAAAGCAATTCAACAGATTGTAGGGCAAAGAAGTGGGGTTCAATTTTTTGATACATTTAGTGAGGTAGTTGATTATAAGAAAAAAACACTTCTATATTCGGAAGAGCAGATAAAAAAAGTTTTGGATGAAACAGTAGCATTAAAAACAAGATCATTAGCTTTAAACTGGAAAATAAAAGATACAGGAGTAGTAAGTCTAAATGATTTGGAAGAACTTGGAGGTGAAAAAACAGTTCATACGGTATTTGCAATGCCGAATCAGGAAGGCGGATTCACTGCAAATGTTACACTTTATGCAGGAATTAATAAGAACACAAAGCAACCTTTAAAAGCAGTCTCCTTTTTACAAATGCTATACAGTGAAGAAGTTTTATCAGGAAAAGGAATAGAGTTAGAAGATAGAAGAGAGGCAAGCAATATAAGATTTCCGCAAGGGGTTTCTATTTACAAAAAGGAACTAGAAAAACGAATGCGGAGTCTTTCGAGACAAGATCAAAAACAAATCAAAACGATACAGGAAGAAGTAAACACCGTTCGATTTTATTCGGTATGGGACAGGGAACTTAATTCCTTATTATCTAAGTATGAGGCACAGGAAGATGAAAAGCAAAAAGAGCATGTCTTCATAAAAACAATACAGAAATGGAAGGGAAAAATACAGAAATGACATAAAAAATCAGCCCTGTGGAGTGAGAGTTGCAAGAAACAGATTTTCCGGAGTACTGTGGAACAGTCTGTAAAGCTAAAGCGGATATTCGCAATCCGCTTCGTTACTTGCTCATAACTGAATAGCTGCTTCACCGCTTATCAGGACTTGGTTGATTCGGTTAAATTCTTTTAGGGTTTGTCAAGGGTGATGAGGAGCTTTAAAAACAGGCTCCTCTTCACCCTTAATTTATATATCGGTTAATGATCTGTGCGTTTGAGAAATTGATTCGTATATATCAAGACACATATGACAGAGCATTACTTTTGACAGGAATTTTTAGAAACAATAACCTTTGTCGGTCGATACAGTTTTTCTCCGAAGAAGTAGCCTTTCTGTATTTCCTCGACAACTCTGTCTTCTTCCACCCGGTCGGTTTCTTCGATGTGCACTGCATCATGGATATGAGGATCAAATATTGTACCATTTGCTTCCATCGGTAAGACATTCAGCTGATATAAATTCTGCGCCAAAGCTGTACGGAAATCCATCATAAGAAGCTTTTCATCCATATAGGCCCAGCGATTCGTCGTTCGTTCCGAACTGACAATTCCATATTCGAGATTGTCTTTTACAGCCAGCAGCTTTTCAATCCATGTGCTGACTCGGATATTTGTATCTCCGTCATGACAGTCTGCAAATACTTCTTGTGTCTGTCTGGCGATCATCTGGATTCTCTTTCCAATTGCAGAAGCCTTCGTTGTGGGGTTCAGATTTTCCGCCCCCAGGCAAAACTCTTTTCCGGCCTGAAGTACATTTGCGAGAAGCTGTTCCGGTACGAAAACGGTATTTATCGGGAAGCGTTTCGGCTTTTCTTCTGTGAATTGACTCAAATCTATCTTTGCAAGATTCTCTCCTGATTGCAGTATCAGGGTAAAATCGCCGCATTCCATTCCAACCTCGATCCATGCTTTCAGCCGGCTTGCATCCTTTGGAAATTCAGGACAGATCTCCTCCATTTTCTAGGTTCTGACTTTCCTTTTAGAATCCTTTGATTTCAGATACAGGTTCAGACCTTTTCCTTTGATTCCGGAATCCAGCAAAATGTCGAAACCATCTGTTCGCATGGGAATCATGTGTCGTTCTTCGTTAAGCCAGGTTAATGGAATGCATTCCTTTCCCCATTGGATGGTTGAAATTTCAATTCCGGCGGTCCATGGGAAAAGTACAAGCATGGTAATAGGCTTCGCGGTAGGATTGGTAAGTCTGGCTCCCTGGGCTGCAGTTCTATCCGCGGCCACAACGGAAAGATCCTCGTATCCGATTGTTTCCTGACCCAGTGTTTCTCTCGATTTCGTATCACTTAGATAATAGTACGTCATATTTGGAATCATTTCTGGAGTATTCTCTCCGATGGTATATTCCAATCCTTCCAGCATATTAGTTTGATCTGTCCATGCTGAAAATTCTGCCAGCAGATTTTGCTTTTTACAATTTGAAATCACACGAACCCCAAATTGCTGGTCATGTTTCATATCTTGTGCTTTTGAAAGGGCACAAGCATCTGTCGCAGTCATAACCCTTATTACATGAAAGCCTGCTTTTTCCATGGCGGTCCGTACATTTTTCTGCGTTATAATTTCCGGTATAGAAAGGGCAAGCACACAATCGCTTATCTGTGCAAATGCAGTTTTTTGAAGCTCCATTTTCAATTCCTTCATCAGAGCAATACAATATCGAATCGAACAAGGCTCCAGGGTAGAAGAAACTGCGCTTTCTGCTTCCTGCATAAAGTCTTCTTCGTCTGTGTTTCTCTCGTGAAGCATCCGTAATATCCGCCTGACTCATAACGGTGAAGATACGGAGCAGTTACTTTTTATCAAGGGTTCTCGCGCATTACGCCGACCAGTGCATGCGGGACATATGGCTCTTCGAGATAAGCAGTCTCATCCGGTGTCAGCTGTACACCGATGGCTTTGACGCCCTCTTCAATATGCGATACCTTTGTCGCCCCGACAACCGGAGCAGTTACTTTTGTGAGCAGCCATCCGAGCGAAATCTGGATTCTCGTCAGCCCCTTCTTCTTTGCAAGTTCACCGACGCGGTCGATAATGATGGCGTCTTTTTCTTTCGTCGCATCATACTTTCCTTTTGCGTACGTATCTTCCTGCAGCCGTTTGGAAAGCTCCGACGGTTTTTTTGCCAGGCGGCCGGAAGCCAGCGGGCTGTACGGTGTCAGTGCAATATTCTGATCCTTGCAGAACGGAACCATCTCGCGTTCCTCCTCGCGGAATAGCAGATTGTAATGTCCCTGAATCGAAACAAATTTGGCCCAGCCGTTCTTATCCGCAATATAATTTGCTTTTGCCAGCTGCCATGCGAAGCAGTTAGAAATACCGATGGCGCGTACCTTTCCTGCAACGACAGCTGAATTTAATGCCTCCATCATTTCTTCTACCGGTGTGTGATAGTCCCACATATGGCAGATATAAAGGTCAACATAGTCCATGCCAAGATTCGTAAGGCTGCGATCGAGAAGACCTAAAATATGATCTTTTCCGCTCACCCCGTCTGCAATTTCCTGCGGGCTGCGCGGGAAAAATTTTGTTGCGACAACGACTTCATCACGTTTTGCAAAATCGTTCAGCGCGCGTCCCAGATACTGCTCGCTGGTGCCGCTCTGATAACCGGCAGCGGTATCAAAAAAGTTTACACCAAGTTCCAGACCGCGTTTTAAAATCGCGCGGGAATGCTCCTCGTCCAGTGTCCAGGAATGTATGCCGCTTTTTGCATTTCCAAATCCCATACATCCCATACAGATTCTCGATACCTTTAAATCCGAATTTCCAAGTTTTGTGTATTCCATGAAAAAATCTCCCTGTGCGATGATGTACTCCCAGAGTACATGATTTCGTGCTTTTCTAAGATACTTCCATTGTAAAATCGGAATACAGATTTGTCCAATACTTGATGCAAAAAGAAGGGTATGTTCAAAAAGCATGAAGAACGAGAGAAAGAACAGGAAAAACATGTGAAGGAACATATACAAAATCAAGTGAAAGTCAGTTTTCTAAAAGTAAAAAGTCAAATCAGAACATTTTTTTTCATCCCGGAGTATGCTAAAATTTTTTTATAAGACAAAGACAGGATGTGCGAAAGCATGTTGCAGGGGTTTTTACGCACAATCCGGAAAAGAGGAAACATGAAGAAACAGTATTACTGCAATCCATTAAACATGGACTACCGTTACCAGTTTATCGAGGATATGAGAAGCGGCGAGGACAAGATTTCCCGCGAGGCCGCCGATCCGTCGATGATTTTATTTCAGGGAAAATATTATATTTTTGCATCCATGACTTTGAGCGTCTGGGTTTCGGAGGATATGGTTCACTGGGAGAGCCACCGTCTGCCGGACAGCCTGCCGCTGTATGACTATGCGCCGGATGTGCGCGTGGTCGGCGATTACGTGTATTTCAGCGCATCCCGTCGTGGCACGATCTGCGATTTTTACCGCACGAAAGATATCTTAAACGGTCCGTTTGAGCGTATTCCGGGAACCTTCGATTTCTGGGATCCGAACCTGTTTCTTGATGATGACGGAAAGCTCTATTTTTACTGGGGATGCAATAACGTGACTCCGATCTGGGGTGTGGAGCTTGAACCGGAGACGATGGTTCCAAAGACCGAGAGAAAAGAACTGATCTACGGTCAGCCGGAAAAAATCGGATACGAGCGCGTCGGAGAAAATCATTCCAAAATGCCGCTGAGTGAAGAAGAAGCTGTTGAAAAATTCAAAGAATTTCTGAAAGCACAGGGAAAAGATGCGGATCATCTGACGGAGGAGCAGATCGGGTTTGCCAAAATTATGTTCAGTCAGAGACCGTTCATCGAGGGCGCATGGATGACAAAGCACAATGGAATCTATTATCTCCAGTATGCCGGCCCGGGAACGGAATACAACGTTTACGGTGACGGTGTTTACGAGAGTGATTCCCCGCTTGGCCCGTTCCATCTGGCAAAGAACAATCCATATTCCTATAAACCGGGCGGATTCCTGCGCGGTGCAGGTCACGGTTCGACGATGGAGGACCGCTATGGAAACTGGTGGCATACCGCGACAATGCAGATCAGCAAAAACCACGATATGGAGCGTCGTGTTGGCATCTGGCGGGCAGGCTTTGACGAAGATGGTGTTCTGTTCTGCAATCAGCAGTTCGGCGACTGGCCGATGGCAGTGGAGCAGGCAAAAGAAGACCCATGGGCAAAACCGGAGTGGTATCTCTTAAGCTATCAGAAAGCAATGAGTGCATCGTCCTGTGAAGAAGGCAGAGAACCGTCGTTTGCGGCAGATGAAAATATCCAGACCTGGTGGCGCGCCGCCGGAAATCAGCCGGGTGAGTGGATCTCGATGGATCTTGGTGAGGTAAAAGATGTCCGCGCCGTACAGATCAATTTTGCGGATGATAAAATCGATGTACCCCTGCCGGGCGAGCGTCAGGGCGAACGATATATTGACCCGAGTCAGCATAAAACAAGATGGCTGCTTGAGGCATCCGCCGATGGAACAAACTATTTTGTCCTGGCAGACAAATCAGACGCAGAAACTAATCTGCCACACGATTTCGTTGTAAAAGAAGAGGGTGTACAGATCCGCTATCTGAAACTTACTGTTTTTGAAGTACCGTACAATCAGAATCCATGCATCTCCGGCTTTCGTGTCTTCGGACTCGGCAACGGCGAAAAACCATCCGCACCGCAGTATCAGGCAGAGCGAACCGGAACCATGGATATGCGCATCACCATTGAGCCGCAGACAGACGCCGTCGGATACAACGTCCTCTGGGGTTTTGCTCCGGACAAGCTGTATCACAGCTGCATGACCTTTATGCCGGAGCAGAATATTGGCGCGCTGGTCGAAGGCGAAACGGTATATGTGAGAGTCGATGCGTTTAATGAAAATGGAATTACGGAAGGGACCGTAAGGCCGCTTGCATGATACAATTATATTGAAAAAGCAGAAAAACAGCTCAGGTGCTCTTTGGAGAAATGAACATTAGAAATAGACAGATCAAACATAAGGAGTAATCATGGAAATAGATAAATTGCAGCAATTGCTTTCAGAAATGTCTTTGCAGGAAAAAATAGGACAGATGGTACAGCTTACCGGTGTATATTTTGACAAAGAGGCAGTGCTTACCGGTGTTGTTGGCGAACAGTTACCACCGGAATGGATCATTCAATATGCCGGTTCAGTGCTAGGAGTGATCGGTAAAGATAAAATTTATGATATCCAGAGCAGATATATGGAACAGCATCCCCATCATATCCCGCTTCTCTTTATGGCAGATGTTATCCATGGATGTCGGACGATTTTTCCGATTCCGTTGGGGCAGGCGTGTTCATTTCATCCGGAACTGGTGTCTGAGGCGGCTTCTATAGCTGCCTGGGAGGCATCTTCAGAAGGGCTCAGAGCAACATTTTCTCCTATGATTGATGTTTCAAGAGATCCCAGATGGGGAAGAATGATGGAATCCTTTGGAGAAGATCCATATGTAAATGGGATCATGGGAAAAGCAATGGTAGATGGCTATCAGCAGAAAGATGATGCCGGAATAGCGGCATGCTTGAAGCATTTTGCGGGTTATGGAGCAGTGAATGCAGGCCGGGAATATAATGATGTTGAAATATCCCAGCGAACATTTCTGGAACAGTATGTAAAACCTTTCCGTATGGCATTAAAAGCAAAGCCTGCTATGGTCATGACAGCTTTTAATGCTATTGACCGTAAACCGATAAGCGGAAATAAGGAACTTCTTAAAGGGCTTCTGCGGGATAAGGAAGGATTTGAGGGAACTGTAATTTCAGATTGGGGCTCCATAGGTCAGCTGGAAGAACAGGGAGTGGCAGCTGATATGGAAGAAGCAGCAATCCAGGCTTCAGAAGCCGGTGTAGACATTGATATGATGAGTCCTGCTTATATGCTGTGTCTGGAAAAACTGGTAGAAAGCGGAAAAATCCCGGAAGCGTTTGTTGATGAAAGTGCATTCCGGGTCCTGATGATGAAAAATCAGCTTGGGCTTTTTGAAAATCCGTTTGCCGGTCTTGGAAAGAGTGGAAAACTGACTCTGCATAACCGGGAAAAAGCATATCAGCTGGCTGGCGAAAGCTGTGTCCTTTTGAAAAATGAAAAGCTGCTGCCATTAAGCATGAAGAAGAAAGTTATCTGGGCAGGTCCTTATACAGCGTCAAGAGAACTATTAAGCCGCTGGTCAATTTTTGGAGAACATGAGGCAGTTGAAACAATAGAAGATGTTTTGCAAAAAAAGCAGATAGAAGCAGAATGTATTACAGGATGCGATATTCTTTCTGATGAAGAGTGTAAGGTATGGCAGGTGGAACAGGAATTGTCTGACAAGCCAAGGGATGAGCAGTGGCTGGAAACGATAACCCATGAAGATACGGTTGTATGTGTACTTGGGGAACATGAGTCCCAGTCAGGAGAGGCTGCCAGCAGGGCATTCCTGACTTTGCCGGAAGAACAGCAGGTGTTATTTGAAAAAATAGCAGAACGTACAAGTAATATTGTGACTGTGGTAATTACAGGAAGACCATTGGACCTGCGGAGGATATCAGAAAAATCCAAGGCTGTCATTATGGCATGGAGACCCGGCACTATGGGAGCTGAAGCAATCATAGATCTTGTGTATGGCAGAATAAACCCTTCCGGCAAATTAGCTGTGAGTATCCCATGGTGTGTGGGACAGGTGCCCATAAGCTACTGGGATGTAAAAACCGGGCATGTGCTTACTGCAGATAACCTGGAGAACCGTTTCACCAGCAGATATATGGATATTCCCAATACACCATTATATCCATTTGGTTTTGGATTATCCTATACAGAGTTTGATGTTTCGGATGTTGAAGTTCGGATGGAACAGGACAAAAGAGTGCATGTACATTGTAAGGTAAGTAATACAGGCAATATTGCGGGGGCAGAGGTCGTTCAGTGTTATTACGAAACATTACATGCATCTGTGGTGCGTCCGATGAAAGAGCTTGTCCGTTTTCAGAAAGTCTTTCTGGATCCGGGAGAAAAGAAGGATGTAGATTTCTTTATTGACCAGGAAGAATTCTCATATTATGGCAAAAACATGGAAACCGTCAGCAGCGGAATGAAACTGCGTATCAGTATTGGAAACAGTAGTGACCACCTTGTTTCTGAGAACATTATACAAGCATAGGAGAAAAGAGACATGAAAGATTTTGAAAAGGATTTGATTTATGGCGAAACGGTGTATGTGAGAGTCGATGCGTTTAATGAGAATGGAATTACGGAAGGAAGCGTAAGGCCGCTTGCATGATGCAATTATAGTTGAAAAAGCAGAAAAACAGCTCAGGTGCAGAAATGCACTTGAGCTGTTTTGACGTTAGGCATATCAACGTCTAGCGTAAAAGCCTTTTTCAGACACGCTCTAGGATACGGAGAAACGTCGGTGCAGTATTAGAAGAACCACATGCCTGCACGTCAGAAGAAAAAAATCAGTCATTGGAGTGATGCACTTTTTTGTGCTCGTTGCATTGGTCCCTGTATTGTTTTGGCGTGAGTTCGTTTACTTTTTTAAACATTTCAATAAAAGCGCGGGAACTGGAAAAACCACTTTCTTCTGAAATATCAGGAATAGAAGAAGTCGTAGTTTCAAGGAGATGGGTCGCATGGTCTAATCGGAGCGAAGAAAGATAGACATTAAAATTGCGACCTGTTTTTTTGGCAAATATTCTGGAAAAATAGGTCGGATTGAAGCCAAAATGTTCGGAAACACTTTCCAGAGTGATATGTTCTCTATAATGTGCTGCCAGATATTCGGTAAAAGAAATCGAATCCTCTAATTTGGATCGGGGGGGGGTAGTACAAGTCGGAGCAGCCATGCTTTCAGAGAGAAGGATATGAAAAATTTGGAGAACACAGGCATTCATCCCAAGGAGATCAACCGGTTTTTCGGATCGTGAATATCGGTAGATATCCATAAGAAGTTCTATGATTTCTTTCCGATGTCTGTTCACAACATCCTGTTCTATAATAGGGTAGTTTTTACTATCTGGGTTAAAAAAAAGCTGTATGATAGAGACAGGAACAAGCACTGCAAATCCTAGAAAGGAGGCAGAAACTTCAAGTGACTTATGAATAACATTTGGGTTCACAAAAAGAAAATCATTATCTTTTGCATATGTCATAGTAGAGCCGATTTCACAGCGCAGTGTTCCCGAAATAGAACAGTTAAATTCAAAACTGTTATGCCAGTGAAAATGCGGTGCTGAATTTACATCTTTAGGTTTTTCTAACTGAATCCAGTCAGAATGAAATACCTTGCAAAAGCGTCCGTCATACAAATTGATTGGTTCATATTCGATAATTTCCATATGCTTTGCCCTCTTTTGAATTGTAGATTAACCATGAATAAAAAAGGAAAAATGATCACATACCATAAAGATTGCACAATAACATATTAATCGAAATTCGTTAAAAAGTCTATAAAAAAGTGATATAAAGTAAAAATACTGTATAGATTAGATAAGAAAGCGTCTTGAGAAAAGATAAGAAAAAGTATAAAAATAGATTATAACAAAAACGAACTTTTCTAAAGGAGGAAAAGAGATGAAAAGAAAAACATTAGCAGTTTCACTATCAGCAATCCTTGCAGCATCCGTGCTTTTTGGATGTGGAAGCAATTCCAAAAGTGGGGATACGAAGAGTTCTTCTAACAATGGTAGTGCCAGTGCCAGCGCATCTGATACATCCAACACGGGCTCAGATACTTCTGGTTCAGGTATCCAGTACGATGGAGACGATGTAACGATTACCTATTGGCATACACATGGTGATTCAGAGGAAGAGGTTCTTGTAGATACCATTATTCCTGAGTTTGAAAAACAGTATCCAAATATTCATGTTGATGCTGTAAGAATGCCATACGATGGATTGATGCAACAGATTATTACCAGCCTTTCCAGTGGAACAGGCCCGGATCTGATGCGAATGGATATTATCTGGGTTCCAGAACTTGCTGAGATGGGAGCACTTGCAGCAGTTGATGATCTGGAAGGATTTGCAGATCTGAAAGATAATCTGTACGAAGGACCGCTGAGTACTAATTATTACAATGGAAAATATTATGGATTGCCATTGAACACAAACTGTCTGTCAGGCGTTTACAGTAAGACCATGATGGAGGAACTGAATATTGACAGTATTCCGACAACTTACGATGAAGTTGTTGCATTGAAGGACAAGCTTGGCTCAGATCAGTATCTGATCGCATGCGAGGGGGCAAACTCTTGGGCTATGGCTCCATTGTTTCATTCTCTGGGCGGCGTTTATACCAATGAGGACTATACGAAAGCATCTGGTTATGTCAACAGTGAAGATAGTGTAAAGGCACTGGAGACTATCGTTGAGTGGTATGATGAAGGAATTATTGGACCTTGCTTCACAGGTGGAAAGCCGGATGCAGCAAATGGTCTTTACGATGGAAATTATCTGTTTAGTTATCAGGGTCCATGGTTCTTCACAAATGATGATGAAGAAAATCTGGCAAAAGTAGAAGTAGGACTTCTGCCGGCTGGTAAAGCCGGATCTCTTACCGTTAACGGTGGCGAGGATTTGGTTATGTTTGAGAGTAGCGATAAGAAAGAAGCATCCTGGGTATTTGCAATGTTCTTAATGAGTGAATTCTCTCAGACAGCACAGGCTGTAGGCGGTGGACATCTGATCCCGACTGTAAAAACAATTGCCGAATCTGAAGAAGTACAAGCAGTACCGAATATGAGTACGTATATTGAACAGCTTGAGGGAGCTGTATCCCGTACCCCATCTCCGGCATGGGAGAAAATTTCAGATAAACTCTCTGTAGCATTCCAGAGCGCAGTTCTTCATGAGGATACGGCACAGTCCGCACTCGATAAGATTGCTCCGGAACTGGATGCATTGCTTGCAGGTGAGGCATCATAATTCAAGAAAGATGAAACAAATTTCCACAGGCTTTCTTGCCTGTGGAAATTGTTTATAGGGCGATAAAAAGCAGCCCGGAAAGGTATCTGTTATGAAAAAACCTTTATCAGAAAGATTTTCCAAAGGTCTGAAACAATGGTTGGCCGTTTTGCCCTTCCTTGCAGTGGGAATGACCTTATTTATTGTCTTTGTATTATATCCACAAATTAAGAATATTTATATTGCACTAACAAATTATAGCATTATGCCAGGTTCGGAAAATACATTTGTTGGAATAAGTAATTTTGCTAAAATGTTCAAAGATATTTCAACAAAAGGATCTGATGCCTATTTTTTCTGGATTGCATTTCGAAATAATATTTTAGCAGTTCTGGTTACTGTGCCAGGACAGTTGGTTCTTGGCCTGATCGTTGCTGTTTTGATTCATAACCTGAAAACAGGAAAAAATGTATATAAAGTACTCTTATATATTGCAGTTATTTGTGACTGGGTTGTTTTCTGTAATATCATTGATTATATTTTCCAACCGGATGAAGGAAGTCTTGTAAACTACTGTCTGACTACCATCGGAATCTTAAAAGAGCCGGTAGCATGGTTGAAGAATACATGGACAGGAAACTTTGTTATCTGGATCTGCTCAATCTGGAAGGGCTATGGCTGGGTTATGATCATTTACACCGCCGGTCTTCTTGGAATCCCATCAGATCAGTATGAAGCTGCAACGATGGATGGAGCCAATGCGGTTCAGAAATTCTTCCACGTTACACTTCCTGGATTAAGAGGAACTACGCTTTATCTACTGATTAATCTGATTAACGGTGCAATGAATATCTTTATTCAGGTGTTCCTGTTGACAAAAGGAGATCCGCTCGGAACAACAGATGTTGTTATGGATTATATTTACCGGAGGGCGTTCAATTATTTCGATTTTGGGTATGCGGCCGCTTGTGGTATTGTCATGGGTATTGTTGTATTTGTTATTTCCATGGGACTGAAGAAATTCCTTCGCTATGGTGAAAATCTTTAAGGAGGAGAGCAGCAATGAAGAAAAAGAAAATAATTAGTCAGATCTGTATTCATGTGATTTTAGTAGCGTTGACAGCAATATGCCTTCTTCCTTTTTTGTCAATGATTTCGACTTCATTTATGAAGGTAAAAGGTGTTTTGCCGAACGAGCCAATTTTATTTCCGAATTTTCCACTTTATCTGGAAAACTATGTAAAAGCGTGGACTGCAAACCATTTTCAGACGTACTTTTTCAACACACTATACGTGTCTGTAGTGGGCCTTATCGTAAATCTGTTAATTTCGATCACGATGGCATATTCTTTCTCACGATTCCAGTTTCCAGGAAAGGAGCCTATTTTTAACTTGCTGTTGCTCACAATGATGATTCCGGCACAGCTGGCTATGATCTCCCAGTACACTGTTTTAAACGGATTGAAACTGATTGATACCTATAAAGGAATTTGGCTGCTGTGGGGAGGCACTTGTGTGGCAGGAAACACCTTCTTCTATAGAGGTTTTTTTGAAGCAGTGCCGAAAGAGCTGGAAGAGTCCATGTACCTTGATGGTGCAACCAGGTTTCAGACCTTGTTACATTGCATTATTCCGTTAAGTAAACCGGCAATTGCAACACAGGCAGTATTGGCGTTTAATGGATACTGGTCGAACCTATTTGATATTCTTACCTTTACAAAATCGACAAACAAGAGAACACTTTCCGTTGCACTGCAACTGTTCCGTGGACAGTATACGACGAACTATGGCCTGATGTTTGCTGCCAGTGTTATTGTTATTATTCCGATTATTGTATTGTTTGTTATTTTTCAGAAACAGTTTATGCAGCAGGGCATTACGGACGGTTCCATAAAAGGATAATATCGGATTCTCTGCAAAATTTCAGCCGGGAGGTGAAGTATGATTACAACTAGAAAAAAACAGTCGTTTGGTATTGCAGCAGTTGAACTTGGTGCACCGGTTTCGGCAGTACCTTCCATTCCTGTGAATTTAAATGAATGGGAACATGCGGTGTTAATGGACACATTTTACAGTGCAGGCGGAAGAGAGACCGTTTCAAGTACAAATCTACGGATGATGTGGGATCAGAAAAATCTGTATCTGTATCTGATTTGCTATGAAAAAGAGGCAAGGGTTTCCCGTCCGTCTGATGAAAATGTGCTGAAAACAGAATGGATGCTTCGCAAAGATAAGATAGAAATTGCATTGAGCAGCGGAAATTTTGGAGAGCGAGACTACGCAGTATTTTGTGCAGACACAGAGAAACAGGCGGGAGCCAGGACGGAAAAGGGAATGACCTATTTCGGTGGCGATAAAGCAATTTTAAATGATTACTTTACCGAAAAAAATGATGCGGTAAAAACAGAAATCCCATCATGGAAATATACATGCAAAATCGCTGTAGAAAAAAACTGTTGGCGTGTCATGTTTGGAATCCCATGGGAGCTGTTCGGTGGATTTCCGGAAAAATATTTTAAGTTTCAGGTTTACCGGAAAAAGAATCAGACCAGTGAAGTGTTGGCTTTGAATCCGTTGGATTTAAATGCAAATTACGAGTCCAGATTTGATTTTGATCCGGAAAGCTTTATTGAGTGCACACCTGGAGGAACACCGCAGGTTATCTATTCCAACAGTGCTTGCGTGATCCTACCGGATGGAACGATGCATTGGCAGCGGCCGGCGACACTGGAATGGCCATCTATAAATGAGCGGGCTGAGATTATGCATTTGCAGAAATCGCTGACACCGACAACACCGGATGAATTGCCAGATCGGATTATAACCGTACAAAGATGGCAGGATGTGTTAATGTTGGAAGGAATGGATTTCTTCCCAAATGCAAGATGTGAAAACTCTTTTGATAAAGTGGATCCTTGGGTACAGAGACGTCTCTGCAACGAAGCACTTCGAAAAGGAGATACTGCGACAGCCTGCAGAGAACTGGATGTCTTGATTGGCTATTTCCGAACGCTCACGGCATGGTGGTATGCAGATCATACACTTGGAGATGCAGACGAAGACAACTGGATTGGATTCACACATTTGAAATCTGTTTCAGATCAGGGGAATCAGATCGTATTAAAGTACGAATATGGTTTGAACACCTACGATGCCGTATTGATTCCACAGAATCGTGGTTTTCGCTTTTATACAAGAGAAAAAGGAGATTTTGACAGCGAAGCAGTTTCGTATACATTTTCAGAAATAGAGGGAGAATATCAGATCAAAACAGCACATTCTGTGATTGTGATTACAGCGGGAGAAGATTGGAAGATCTGTGCAGATGAAAAATTTGTATTAGATGCAGATAACTTCAAGCTCTATGATTATGCAGGAAGCAAAGGATTCGATGTATGCCAACCGCTTCAGGAAAGAGAAATGGTGTATGGATTCGGTGAACGCTTTGATGCTATAAACCAGAGAGGTCGGGTACTTTCTTTGTGGCAAAGAGATGCATTTGAAGGTTGTAATTGTTCTATTGGAAATCAGTCATACAAAAACGTATCATTTTTACACTCTACAAAAGGTTATTCTTTGTTTATTAACAGTTTTTACAGAATTAGAGCAGATATTGGAAGAGTCAGCAAAGGGCTTCGAATCACAACAGCAGGACCCAAAGCAGATATTTATGTTTTTACGGGAAGCGTCTTAGAAAACATGGAGGAATATACAGCCTTAACCGGAAAACCGCTGCTTCCGCCTGCGTGGGTGTTTGAACCGTGGGCCGGCGGTGGGGTAGGCAGATGGATGGACGGACCGACGCACGATGTAATCCAGGAGATGGAAGGTGTTGTACGGAAGTTTAAAAATCTTGATATCCCACATTCTGGCCTGTATGCAGAGGGTGCTGGTTGGAAATGGGAAGACCATTACAACAAAGAAGAAATTTATAAGATTGCTGCGTTTACAAAACAACAGAAGATGCGGGTTTTTTCGTGGCAGTTTTCACATCTGGATATGGAGCAGGCAAAGGAACTTCTGCCGAACTGTGCGGAAGAAGATCTGCCAATTACAAGAACGCCGGGTTATCATGGAGAAAAAGTTCTTCCATGTGCTATTGATTTTTCACATCCAAGAGCAGAGGAACTTCTGGAAAATCAATGGCATGATCGAATGGATGCAGGTTTTGATGGAACTATGGTGGATTTTGGAGAAATTATTCCAGATGAAGCAGTGTTTTACGATGGTCGTACGGGAGATGAAATGCACAACGCTTACGCGCTGGATTATACAAAAGCGTATCGAAAACTCTTTGAAAAATATAAAGGAGAAGATCACGTGCTGTTTTCAAGATCTGCGGCAGCGGGTGTTCAAAAGTATTCCTGCCAGTTTGGTGGAGACCAGCTTTCAAGCTTTAGAGGCCTGACTTATGCAATGAATGGAGGTCTGACACTGGCGGCTTCCGGTTTTCCATTCTGGGGTGTTGATGCAGGAGGTTATTCAGGATTTGCAGACGAAGAAACGTATCTCCGTTGGACGGAATTTGCAGCCTTCTCACCGATTATGCGTTTCCATGGAGTGACCCCAAGAGAGCCGTGGGTTTACAGTCGATATGCAGTGTCTGTTTATAAATTTTATGCATGGCTAAGAGAAAATCTTCTGAAATATTCGGTTCATACAGCGGAAGAGGCACATAAAACAGGCATACCAATGATGAGACCGTTGCCAATGGTATTTCCTAATGATAAAGAGGCTGTCTATTGGGAAGATGAATATTTTTATGGTTCAGATCTGTTAGCT
Organism: Blautia sp. AF26-2; assembly: GCF_003460955.1. Classification (NCBI taxonomy): domain Bacteria; kingdom Bacillati; phylum Bacillota; class Clostridia; order Lachnospirales; family Lachnospiraceae; genus Blautia; species Blautia sp. AF26-2. Next base: position 90,071 of record NZ_QTWD01000005.1, read on the forward strand.
GCTCCGGTTCATCAAGAAGGGGAACAGAGAAGAATTTACTTCCCAGCAGGAAGATGGATCAATTTGTTGGATTTCAGAAAGATGGTTGGTGGAAACCGAATTCTTCAGGTGGATGTTCCAATTGACAAAATTCCTGTTTATATTCGGGAAGGAGCGTGCATTCTGTCTGTTATGAATGGAGAATTGCAGCTTGGACAAAGCATGACATATGAAAAAAAGAATACAGTTCTTATGAGCCGAGCTTTAAATGAAACCTCAGGCAAACGGTATGCGGATGGAAAAGAAATTGAATACAATATTTTGGGCCAAACGGGTGAAGATTTCTTTATGCTTCGCCATGCATCCGAGACAGAATTTATTGTTCTTCTTGGTTTTGACAGAAAGCCAGAAAGTCTGGAGTTGAATGGAGTTTCTCTTTCAGAGAGTGCATCCTTGAATGCATTGAATTATGGCTCCGGTTGGTATTGGAGAGAGGATGCAGCAGTTGTTGTCAGTGTTCCGAAATTGGAAAAAACAGAAATCCATGTAATTCATAAAGAACAATAGTATCAAAATGACGAAGTGATCCCTGCGAAGATTCTTGAGAGAAAGTCCCGTCTTCGGTTTAATTTCGAAGAGGGGACTTTCTCAAAAACAAACGAAACATTTCATGGAAAGAGAGGGTGGAAGATGGAAAATACAGGGTTTTATGTAATACCTAATAAAACGCAGTATGAAATTGGGGAAAGAGTCTGGCTGGAAATAAAAAAAACAGGGCCGACGAAAGCAAATCACGTGAAAGTTTCGTTGTTTACGTATCAGGGAGAAAATCTGAAAATGGAATGTACCCTGGAACAAGGAGTGTATATTCCACTTGCGGAAAGCATTTCAGAAAAAACGGGTGGATATCTGGTAAAAATAGAATTCTTTCAAAAGACTGAAAAACTAGGGAGCTGTTACACGGCATTTGATGTTGTGAATTGCTGGACAGAAGCTCCAAGATATGGATTTCTTAGCAGTTTTTCTGAGGAAGATAAACAAAAAGAAGAGTATCAGGAATTTTTCAGGGAAATGCACTTGAATGTGATTCAGTTTTATGACTGGATGTACCGCCATGATGAGTTTTATCCGGAGAGTGATATTTATACAGATATCATGGGAAGAAAAGGTTCGATGACTGCTGTTGCGAAAAAAATCGAAGGAGTGCACGCTTGCGGTGCCAAGGCAATAGCATATGGCGCTGTTTACGGTGCAGAATCATTTCAGGAAGAACATCCGGAATGTATCTATCGGTACGATAATGGAGAACCAATGATTTTCATTGACAAAATATGGTTGATGGATATTCACAGGGGAACGGCGTGGAGAAAACGGATTTTACAGGAATATGGAAAAGCGCTGGAAAAAGGTTTTGATGGCGTACATATGGATCAATACGGAGATCCGAAAGAGGCATTAATTTTGGAAAATGGAAAATATGTCATTCGAGATCTGGCGTATGATTTTGGCGATTTAATCAATGAAGCAAAAGAAAAATACCCGGAAAAACAGTTCATTTTTAATGCAGTAAATAACTGGCCGGTAGATTCGGTAAAAAAGAGTCGCGAAGATTGTGTTTATATAGAGGTCTGGTCGCCGAATGATACTTATAGAGATCTATATCGTTTGATTGCGCATGCTCGGGAAACAAAAGATGAGAAGAGGGTGATTCTGGCAGCGTATTTGAATCCGTTTAAAACAGAACCAGAAAGAAATCTGAAGGGATCTACAGCGCAGCTTGCAATGGCAACAATTTTCGCTTCTGGCGGATACCATCTTCTATTGGGCGAGGAAGGAAGTGTTCTGACAGAGGCATATTATCCGGACAACTGCAGAATTGGGGAACATTCGTTCCGAAAAATATTGAAAAAATATTATGATTTTATTACCGCGTACGGCGGACTTTTATTTCCGGAAAGTTGGACGGATCTGACGATGCAGTATGCAGGAGGAATCAACTCAGAATTTATATTCGAAAATGTTGATTGGTCACCGTATCCGGAAGCAGGAAAGGTATGGATTCAAATTTATAAGAGAGGACGAGAATTTTCAATACGATGTGTGAATTTTACGGGAATTTCGGACATGAACTGGAATAGAACACATGAGGAATTCCCACAGCGTGTAGAAAAGATAAAAGTGAAGGCAAAACTTCCGGGAGAAAAGAAACAAATATACGTTGTGACACCGGACGGTGAAATTCAGGAGCCAGAAGAAGTGTATTATAAAGTAAAACTAGGGGATGATCAAAGACAGGAAATTACATTTGAATTGGACAAATTATTGGTGTTTTCTGTTATATATCTGCGTTTGGAATAGGATTCTGAGCGTAGGTAAAAAAACAGGAGGGTTTTTACATGAGATTGAAATTAGATAAAAGAACAGGACCCCTTTACTGGTGTACCTATGAGAAACAGTTTACTGAAAATACTTTTATGCCAGAAGAACGGTTCAAAGAAAATATTGATTGGGTAGCAAAGGAATTTGTTCCATATGGATACGAGATGGTATGCACAGATGGATGGATCGAGGATTCTTTCTGCATCAATGAAAATGGATATCTAACTCGTCATCATGATTCATGGAAACATGATTGGAAATATTGGGCAGACTATCTGAATGAGAGAGGAATGGCTCTCGGCGTTTACTACAATCCGACCTGGATCAGCCCGGCAGCGGTAAAGAACAAAGAAATTTTGGTCAAAGGAACAAATATTCCGGTGCGGGAAATTACAGATTTGTCGTATGTTTATAATGGAGAAAATGAGAAAAAAATAACGGGGGATCGTTTTTCTTATCCAAATGGAGAAGATCGAGCATTGTATTGGGTGGATGTAGATCGTTCTGGAGCAAAAGAGTATGTGCAAGGATATGTAAAGTATTTTATTGACTGCCATGTAGCTTTTTTACGAATTGATTTTCTTTCCTGGTACGAAGATGGAATGGATAAAGGAAAGCAGATTGGCAGAAATCATGGATCAGCAAATTACCGAAAAGTTCTCGAATGGATCAAGGAAGCAGCAGGGGATCAGATAATGATCAGTCTTGTTATGCCGCATTTGAAAAACAATGGTGAGAATGAGTTTGGCATGGGACAGATGGCGCGTATTAACGAAGACTCCGGTACGGGAGGCTGGGATACTTTTAGTGATCGAAACAGAGGACTGCATTTTGATTATTGGTCTCAGTGCACGACAGCATTTGAAGGCCTGATTTACTGGTCAAAAATTTTTGCTGACCACAACATGATCATGGATGCGGATATGCTTCGCCTGAATACCTTTGCAAATGATGAGGAGTGCAAATCGGCTGTATCGCTGGAACTGATTGCGGGAGCGCCGCTGGATATCGCAGATCAGTATGATACGATCAAAGATCGGGCATGGATTTATCAGAATGAGGAACTTCTTGCGTTGAATAAAAAAGAAATTTTATCCTTCCCATTGTCAACGGATACCAAAAATCCGGACAGTACCATCTGGATTGGAAAAGAAGCAACAGGAGAGATTATTCTTTCCGTATTTAATAGAGATGCAGAAGAAAAAGAAGTAGAGATTGATTTTAAACAAGTGTTATTGTGCAGAGCTGCCAATGTCAGGGATCTTTGGATGCATGAAGATCTTGGAGAAATGAAGAGCTTTCATACCATGCTTCCGCCACATGGATGCCGGGTACTGAAACTTTCGGAAAGGAGTTAGTATGAATCTGGCTGCTTTTTATCACAGCGGGATGTACCCGGAAATTTATGCACCGGATCGGTTTCATCTGAGATTTTCTTTCCGGGCAGCGAGTGGGGACATAGAAACGTGTACGTTGGTTTATTTTCATAAGAATCACAGAGAAGAAACAACGAAAGAAGAAAGAATGTCAGAGCAGTACCATTTAGGAACATCGGTTGTATATACGGCAGTGGTTTCTTTTCAAAAGCCGGCGAGATATCTTCAATATTATTTTCGAGTGACGGGAAAAAACGGGGATACGCGTTGGTATAATGCGTGGGGAACAGTTGAAAAATGTCCGGATTCCGGCTTTTTCGAATATGCATATGCCAATAAGTGTACTGTAGAGTATATGCCACCCAAATGGAGTCAAGGAACGATTTACTATCAGATATTTCCAGAGCGCTTCCGCAAAGGAAATCCGTCTTATGCGCCGGAGGATTGTGTGGCGTGGGGAAGTAAACCGACAGCTTCCAACTTTATGGGCGGAAATCTGGATGGAATCCGAAAATCGCTTAGCTATCTGGCAGAGCTTGGAGTAGAATGTATTTATTTGAACCCGGTGTTTACGTCTCCTTCAAATCATAAATACGATACGACGGATTACTATAAAGTAGATCCTCATTTTGGAATCAATGAAGATCTGCGAGTTCTGGTCAAAGAAGCACATGAAAAAAACATAAGGGTTATTTTAGATGCTGTGTTTAATCATACTGGAACAGATTTTTTTGCATTTGCTGATCTTTTAAAAAAGCAAGAAAAATCAGAGTATCAGAGCTGGTATCATATTACTCGTTTTCCGGTAAGGGAAGAGGCAGACTGTTATGAATGTTTTTTTGGATTTGCTGGCATGCCAAAACTGAATACAGGAAACGAGAAGGTACAGGAGTATCTTTTGAATGTACTGGAATACTGGGTACGGGAAGTACAAGTGGATGGATATCGCTTTGATGTGATTGATGAAATTGATGAGAATTTTGTTCTCAAAATCAGAGATCGACTCAAACGCTTGAACCCGGAACTTGTTCTGATTGGTGAAACATGGGCAGAGGGAAAACGACTGCTGAACGGATGTGAAATGGACAGTATTATGAATTATTCTTTCCGCCAGGCAATGCTGGACTTTTTTGCAGAACGGAGTATTAACGCCGAAACATTTGGCCATCGGTTGGAAACTGCATTGTCGCGACATCCTGATGAAACTAATATGGCTATGTTTAATGCATTGGACACACATGATACCAAGCGTTTTATCAACAGTTGTAGTCATCGGTTAGATTCCTTTAAACTTGGTGTTGTTGTGCAGATGATGTTTCCGGGTTCGCCGTCCATTTATTATGGGGACGAAGCAGGAATTGACGGAGAAAATGATCCGGACTGTCGAAAGTGTATGACGTGGCAAGAAAATCCGGGAGAAAAAGAGAGTTTCCGTTTTTATCAGAGACTGATTCAGTTTCGAAAAAAACATTCTGCCATACGAAACGGTTCGTTTACAACAGTTTTGGCAGATGGACGCGTATATGGTTTTGCGCGTGAAAATGAAACGGAGATAATAGAAATTTTTGTAAATGACAGTGATGACACAGTAGAGATTACAGTCGAAAACGCTAGATCAATTTTGATTTCAAAGGGAAATTTTTACATTGTGTGCAGAAAAAATGGAGAAATAATAGAAGAAATCTGCAGTTGAAAAAACTGCGGGAAAGGAGTTCTTTATGGGAAAACTGAAATTTGGGGTTTCATCAATTATTCTGGGAAAAGAACAGAAAACGGAGAATCTGAAATATGATTCTGTGGAGTGGGGAGAGGCGGCTACGATACGGGATTTTTTCCGCGCGGGAGGAAATCCGTCTCCAGTTACACCAACAAGATGTAAACTTCTGTATACAGCAGAAAAGCTGTTTGTTTTGTTTGAAAACATGGAAGAAAAAAATCATCATATCTTGAAAGAAGAAAATACCGTTACAGAGCTAACAGTAAAACGAAAAGATCAAGTAGAAGTTGCACTTTCAGGAAGAGAGTTTTCAAGAAGGGATTTTGCAGTTTTCACAGCAAAACGGGATGGCAGTAGCAGTGCTTTTGTAGAAAAAGGAATGACATATCTTAGCGGAGATCAGGCATATCTGGGAGAGGGAAAAGACCAGGGAGAAAAAACGGCAATTTCGAAAGAGCAGTATTCTGTAACAGTAGATATTCTGCAGGACAGATGGTACGCTTTATTTGCAATACCGTGGATGCTTTTTGGCGGAAAGCCGGAGAAAGAGAAGTCTTTTGATCTTCAAGTCTATCGAAAAAAACATCAGTCAAGTGAAGTTCTCTGCCCAACACCATTAGATCTGAATGTGAATTATTCGGATCGATTTGAATATGATCCAGAGACTTTTCTTGAGGTATCTTTTGGAGAAAAGGGGGAAACGAAAACGGAGAACGGCATTGTCTTTGTCATGCCGTCCGGAATTTGCCACTGGCAGAGACCAGGAGTGTTGGAAAAAACTAGTACGGAAGAACGGAGGGAAATTTATCAGCTACAAAAGAGTGTGGAACCAACAACGAGAGAAAATCTGACAGATAGAATCCGAATTGCACAGCGCTGGCAGGACAGTCTGACATTGGAGGGCTTTGACTTTTTCTTTAACCAGGAAGTTGCAAATCCATGGAAGCCTATGGACCCATGGGTAGAAAAGCGTTTAGTGAATGAGCGGTTAAGAGAAAACCGATGGGAGGAAGCAGCTGCTGAGCTGGATCGTTATCTTACGTTTTTAAGAACTTGCAGTGCATGGTGGTATGCGGATCACAGCTTTGGAAACCAGGATCTGGAAAAATGGACATCATGTAGTGAAATTGGACATGTTCTGGAAACAAAAGATCATGTAACGATTTGTGTTGAATCAAAAGAGAGAACATGGGAGCTCATGATTTATCCTGTGGTCGGTGGTTTCCGAATGGTCTCTGGAAAGAAAGGCTTCTTTGATGGACAGCCGGAAGCATTTTCTGTGGAAGAATCAGAGCATGCATATATAATCAGAAGCAAAGAGCATGAGATGATACTCCAGAAAGAAACACTGGAAATTTCTATTGATAGAAAAGCAATCACAAATCTGAAAAATATTTCGTTTATATTTGAAAAGGAAAGTGTTTCGGCTTCGCGAATTCGATTTTCAATTCGGGAAAACAGTGCCATTTATGGATTTGGAGAACGTTTTGACAGCGTGAACCAGTATGGAAAAACCGTTGCACTGTGGCAGAGAGATGCTTGTGAGGGATGTCTTGCATCCATTGGAAACCAGGCGTATAAAAACATTCCATTGGTACACACAAGTGATGGTTTCAGCTTTTTTGCAAATACTTCATATCGGATGCGGATGGATGTGGGAGATGCTGTGCAAGACTATCTTTCGGTGGAAGCACTTGGAGATGTTTTTGATTTTTATATTTGGAGCGGAACACCGCGTGAGGCGCTGACTGCTTACGGAACGCTCACAGGGCTTCCGATTTTCCCACCGGAATGGGTATTTGAACCATGGGCTGGCGGTGGCGGCGGAAGATGGAGAAACGGTCCGTTACAGGATATTGCGCTGGAGCAGATGGCGGCAATGAAAAAGTTCCATGAACTCGATATTCCGCATTCCGGCTTTTATGCAGAAGGAGCAGGAGCTACCTTTTTTGGAGAATATAAAAAAGAGGAATTATACAAAGTTGTATCGTTTGGAGAACGTCATGGATTCAAGGTGTTTTCCTGGCAGTTCCCTAATATGACGCAGGAATTGGCGCAGGAATTGTTGCCGGAATGCCCGAAGGAGGAGCTTCCGATTACGAGAAATAAAAATGATGAGGAAGAAAAACTTCCGGTGTATATCGATTTCTCCCATCCGCGTGCGAAAGAGCTTCTGGCAGCACAGTGGAAGGATCGTATGGATGCAGGTATTCGTGGAAGTATGGTTGACTTTGGAGATGTTGTACCGGACGAGGCAGTTTTTTATGATGGAAGACGCGGCGATGAGATGCATAACGCGTATGCCTATCAGTATGCGAAAAATTATAGAGAGTTATTTGAACAAAAATATGGAGATGACCATGTTCTTTATACAAGAGGCGCTGCACCCGGATCTCAACACTTTGCGTGTCAGTTCGGCGGGGATCAGCTGACCAGTTTCCAGGGACTGAAATATGCGATTGCAGGAGGCCTTTCTGCAGCTGCTTCTGGACTTCCATTCTGGGGTGTTGATGCGGGAGGTTATGATGGATTCCCAGATCAGGAAACATATCTCCGGTGGACAGAGTATGCTGCATTTTGTCCATTGATGCGTTTCCATGGAACGGAGCCGAGAGAGCCGTGGGAATACGATGCTTTTACAGTGAAAGTTTATCGTTATTATACGTGGCTGCGGGAAAATCTTCGTCCATATATTGTAAGTGTAGCAGCAGAAGCTCACAAACTGGGAATACCGATGATGCGTCCGCTTGCGATGATGTATCCAGAAGATCAGGAAGCAACAAAGGTATGGGACGAATATCTTTTCGGAGAAGATCTTCTGGTTGCGCCGGTTTCTGATGAAACAGAAGAGCGGGAAATCTATTTTCCTGAGGGACGGTGGATTAGTCTGTGGAATTTAAATGATGAAATTTCCGGTCCGGTGCAGAGGAGCGTTGAGGTGCCAATTGATAAAATACCGGTGTACATTCGAGAAGGAAGTTTTCTTCCACTTCGACTGAATGAAAGTCTGAAACTTGGAGAAAGTATGAGCGAATCGGAAACCGAAATGATTTTGGCCGTGGTGCCGCAGAATGACAGTATCGTAAAAGAAACATTGTATGAGAGATCCGGTGCCAAAACATGTTGTGGCATGGAAAAAAATGGCGAAACTATACAGCTCCAAATTTCAGGAAAAACAGTAGAGCTTTATGTAATGCTGGCGGGAATTCATTGGAAAAATACAGAAGCTATCGTAAACGGAAGAACATTAACAAAAGTGACTGCGAGAGAAGGTCTGTATTTCACGGAAGGTTATCTGGAGTTGGAAGAGGGTATCCTGGTGAAAATTAATCCATCTGCCGAATCGGTGATAAAAATACAAAAAAAATAAGATAAACATTAAGGAAAATCTGATAAACAGTAGGGTGAGAACAGAACATATAAGTCGCTGATTTGAAATCAGAACCCCTTTGTTTGGGATACATCAAGCCTTTTCAGACACGCTCTAATGAAAAGCAAATTTTAAATTGTAAAAAGTAACAGGTTTTTCCAAGGTATCTTAATAATTATGAAAAGGGCTGAACAGTCACACTGTACAGCCCTTTTCGATTATTAAAAATTTACCGCTCTTTCTTCATCTCAAACACCAGCGCAATCGGTGCGGAGCCTCGTCTGAATCCTGCCGGGACGGTCATACAAATGCCGCCTTCGACTTCTTTGAATGCAACATTTTCTCCGTTTTCCACCATACAGATCTCCGAAATCTTCGCCTCGGTATACGGTACGAAAATTTCTGCCTCTACCGATTCCTGTACCGTCGGATATAACCGGAATACATAGACAGAATCACCTTTCTGTGTGAACGAAAGGGTTCCGCTCTGGTACGGCGCGCAGACGCGGGTTCCGTAGATAGCATCGCCGAAAGTTTTCATCCACTGGCCAAAACCGTTCAGGCTGTCCCAGGCATCGACCGGGATGCGGCCGTCTGGCTGTGGGCTGACGTTCAGTGCCATGTTGCCGCCTTTGGCAACGATGTTGACAAGCATGCCGACAAGCTCACGCGGAGATTTATAATGGTCGCCGTATTCGTACGTAAAGTCAACGCCGAGGGTAAGGCAGCTTTCCCACGGAACGTTCAGCGGTTCTTCCGGAATGCAGAGCTCCGGTGTCACGTAGTTTTCGTAAGCACCGCCGATTGTACGGTCAACGGAGAGAATCCACGGCTGAATCTTACGTGCTTCCTCAACGATCTTTCCAAGCTCAATATCCTGGCCGTTGCTCTCAGAGACCCAGCCCGCGTCGAACCAGAGAATATCCAGCTTACCGTAATTCTCACAGAGCTCCAGAACCTGATTTTTTGTATATTCTTTAAAACGGTTCCACACCTTGGGATATTCCTTCGGATCGTAGGAAGGTCCGCGGGATGTCAGACCATCTTTTCTCAGATCTTCATTCCAGTAGTCCGGGCAGTGCCAGTCGGCTTTGGAAAAATAAGCACCGATGCCGATGCCTTTTGCACGGAATGCATCAAACATGGATTTTACGATATCCGCATTTTTATGTTCATGGAACGGGCAGTCCTCTGCAGTTGTTTTATAATCTGTATATTTGGTGTCCCAGAGGCAGAATCCGTCGTGATGCTTTGTGGTCAGAAGAAGATAACGGAATCCGCAGTCCTCTGCCATCTGCGCCCATTCCTCCGGCTGAAAGCGGACCGGATTAAACGAACGATTCAGGCCGAAATACTGTTTTTTAAAGGTTTCGCCGTCCGTCCAGTTTACCTGGTGGCGGGACCAGTCTGAATCCTTGTCGCTTAATGCCCAGGAGGCAACCATGCCGGGCTGGCAGTACAATCCAAAATGCATCATCAGCGCAAGCTTCTGATCCCGGAACCATTCGAGCTGCTGCAGAACAGCCGGATCGGTCGGACACACATACGTTTCAGCGGCGCTGTAGTTGTGGACACCCTGGGAAACAATTTCCTGTTCTGGATCAGAGGGCGCTTCATTGCCCAGGATATCGATGATCGGTTCCGTTGTTCTGTTTTGATCTTCGTGTTCTAAGTTCTCTGTGCTCATAAGAGAGTCTCCTTCTCGTCAAGATGAAATTCACACCAATACTCGAAAATACAGCCAGAACCCGTTAAAGAGCCGGTTTTGGCACTAAAATAAGAAAGAATCCTGCCCGGAGGGCTTTTTTCTGTAGAAAAAACCGCGGCGACCCGATGACGTGCAGGCGGCCGCGGATCGGACAGGAATCCTGTCCTCGAGATAGTGTGTGTACGGACTCCCGACACCGGGATATCCGTCTGTGTTGTCTATAGAATACCATATAAATGTTAAAAAGTCACCCTTTAAATTTAAACAAAATGTTCATAAAAAATCGGTAAAAGTGAACAAAAAGGATCATAAAAAAATCCCAAAAAATAACCCCCACGGGGGCTTGCAGGACGAATTTTAGCGTAGTAAAGTAAAAAAAGAAAAAAACAGAAACCAAAAAGGAGGAGAACATTATGCATATGGCTGATGCGCTGGTTGCGCCTGCAGTGGCTGCAACAATGTATGTCTGTTCCGGCGGAGTAGCTGGCTTTTCTGTAAAAAAAGTACGCCTGGAGAGCGACCCGAAAAAGATCCCAGTGATGGGAGTGATGGGTGCGTTTGTCTTTGCGGCGCAGATGATTAACTTTACAATTCCGGGCACAGGCTCGAGTGGTCATCTCTGCGGCGGTATGATGCTGACCGCGTTGCTCGGACCGTATGCCGCGTTTTTAACAATGATCGGTGTGCTGCTGATCCAGTGTCTGCTGTTTGCGGACGGCGGTCTTCTGGCGCTCGGGTGCAACATCTGGAATATGGCGTTTTATGGGTGCTTTCTCGGTTATTTCCTGTTCTGGCGTCCGATGATGAAAAAGGGAATGTCGCGCGGAAAGATTGTAGGTGCTTCCATCCTTGGGTGCGTGGTGACGCTGCAGCTTGGCGCTTTTAGTGTGGCACTGGAAACACTTGCATCCGGCATAACGGATCTGCCGTTTTCGGTATTTGTGGCAACAATGCAGCCGATTCATCTCGTGATTGGTCTTGTAGAAGGCCTGATTACAGCGGCCGTTCTGCTGTTCGTCTATGAAGCCCGCCCGGAGATGCTTTCGTGCAGCGAAGAAAGGGCAAAGAGCCGATTTTCTTTCAAGAAGACAATTGCGATCTTAGGAATCGCAGCACTGGTGATCGGCGGAGCCGTTTCTCTTGCGGCATCCTCCAATCCGGATGGACTTGAGTGGTCTATGGAGCGTCTGACTGGTTCGACGGAACTGGAAAACGACGGAACCGGCGCACATGCAGCGGCGGAAGAAATTCAGGAAAAAACGGCACTTCTGCCGGACTATGGATTTAAAAATTCCGATTCCACGTTTGGAACCAGCTTTTCCGGAATTGCGGGATCCGCAGTTGTTCTTATTGTCTGTGTCGGTGCATGCTATGCATTCCGTTTCTTTAAAAAGAAAAAGTCATAAGCTGCACGGAACAGGAGAAAGAAATGAATAAACTTGGCAATGCACTATATGAAATCCATCATATGGATATGCTTGCGGCAAAGGACCAGTGGGTGAACAAGCTTCATCCGCTGGTTAAACTTGTTTTAACGGTTGTTTTTCTGACCGTAACCATGTCCTTTCCAAAATACGATCTGACCGGCCTGTTGCGCATGGGAATTTATCCGATTGTACTCTTTATCGTCGGCGAAATTTCATTCCGTGACAGTATCCGGCGGCTTCGGATTGTCCTGCCGCTCGTCTGCTTTGTGGGGCTGTTCAATCCGATCTTTGACCGTCAGGTAATCGGGCATATTGGTACTGCTCCGCTGACAGCAGGGATGCTTTCCATGGTGACGCTGATGATCAAAGGTATTTACAGCGTACTGGCGGCGTATCTTCTGATTGCGACAACATCCATCGAGAAAATCTGTTATGCACTGCGTCTGGTTCATATCCCTGCCATTCTGGTGACACAGGTGCTGCTGACGTACCGCTATGTCACGGTGCTTCTTGAAGAGGCAAACCGTATGACCCAGGCGTACAGTCTGCGCGCGCCGAATCAGAAGGGTGTTCATTTCAAGGTATGGGGAACACTGGCCGGCCAGCTGCTTCTGCGCAGCATGGACCGCGCAAATGAGGTGTATGAAAGCATGACTTTGCGTGGCTATCAGGGAGAATTTTACTATACAGCGAAGGAGCCGTGCAAAGCGAAGGACTGGCTGTATATGGGTGTGTGGCTTGTACTTTTTGCCGTACTGAAAGTAACGGGATGAAGCGCTGCGTGGGAAGACATCTATTTGCAACGAGTCGGAAGATGTAGAAAAGCAACCCGGTGCAGTGGCCTGCACGCGGAAGAGGAAAGAATTGTCGGGAGATATCAAAAATGAGCCATATTCACATCAATTTTGAACATGTTAATTATTCTTACGAAAAAACAGTCCCGATTCTGCAGGACATCACATTTACCGCACACGAAAATGACAGCATCGGACTGATCGGCGCGAACGGTGTTGGAAAATCGACGCTGCTGAAACTTCTGGTGGGACTGAATCTGGACTACGAAGGCAGCATCCGTGTGGAGGAAATGCCGGTTGTAAAAGAGATGCTTCCCAAAGTGCGCGAAAAAATCGGCTATGTCTTCCAGGATTCCGACAGCCAGCTTTTCATGTCGACGGTATTTGAGGATGTTGCATTTGCTCCGCGAAATTACGGGCTGCCGGAGGAAGAGGTGGAAAAACGTGTAAACCATGCACTGAAACAGATTCACATCGAGCATCTGCGGGACAAACAAATTTACAAAATGTCGGGCGGAGAAAAAAAGATGGCATCGATCGCGACGATTCTCGCTATGACACCGGATATTATCCTGATGGACGAGCCATCGATTGCACTCGATCCAAGAAACCGCAGATCACTGATCCACATTCTGAACGATTTTGAACATCTGAAAATCATCGCATCGCACGATCTCGACATGATTCTGGAAACGTGCAGTCGCGTGATTCTGATGTCCGGCGGGCGCATTGTCTGCGATGGAGATGCAAAAGAAATTTTGACGAACCAGGAACTTCTCGAGGAAAATGGACTGGAACTGCCGTTCTGCCTGCAGAAGCCGGTGTGGTAGAAAAGGCCGAAAAAAAACAAAAGAAAACAACAACCGGGGATATCTGAAATCAAAAAATCAGATATTCCCGGTTGTTGTTTTTAAAAAGAATCCGAAGGTCGAATCGGGATTCGGATTTCTGTTACAAATTTTTCCGGATCGCTTGTCATTCCGTTGTCAATTAAGGTAATTTCCTGCGATCGTCTGTCATAAAGATATCTCCAAAGAAAATTTATGCAGCAGTACGAATCGGTTTCTTCTTTAAGTACCGGAACACCAGCAGGCAGATAATAATAGAGGTCAGAGATCCGCATGCCGTTGCAATGCCCATCGGGAACAGCGTGTCCGGGAACCAGATGGAAGTCAGATACACACCGGGGATTCTGACAAGCAGAATGGCAATGATATTGTGCAGGAAGGAAAATTCCGACCGTCCGCAGGCACAGAAATAGCCGCTGAAGGTGAAGTGGACTCCAGCAAAAATGCAGTCCCAGATATAACCGCGGATATACTGACCGCCGAAGCGTGCAACCTCCGCATCTGTTGTGAAAAGACCGACCACAGGAACGGAAATAAACTGAATCGTAATAACGACGATCAGTCCGAAAACGACAGTAATCAGTGCAGCACACCACATGGTCTGTTCGGCACGCTTCTGCTTTCCAGCACCGATGTTCTGCGCGCCGAGCGCCGAAACAGTGGAAAGCATGGAAGATGGAATCAGGAACAGGAAGCTGATGATTTTCTCTACAATACCGACTGCAGCCGCTGCTTCCAGACCGCGCCGGTTAGCGATGATGGTAATGATGATAAAGGCGATCTGAATAAAACCATCCTGCAGGGCGATCGGAACACCGATTTTAAGAATCTGTCCCATCACAGCTGTCTGAGGGGAGAGATCCGACCGGGTAAGACGGATGCCGGTATCACGTTTGCGGATCGCAATCAGTGCCAGAATGACGCTGAGTGTCTGGGAAAGCGTGGTTCCAAGCGCGGCACCGGATGGACCAAGATGCAGGGCGCCCATAAAGAGATAGTCGAGTGTGATATTGGCCGCACATGCGACTGCGATGAAGTACATCGGGCTTTTCGAATCACCAAGTCCACGGAAGATGGAACTGATGATATTATACGCGGTGATAAATGGAATACCAATGAAACAGATCGTCAGATAAGCGACGGTGCCGGAAACGGCTTCGGATGGTGTGGACATCACAAGTACGATCGGTTTTACCAGAAGAAGCAGGATTACCATCAGCACGACGGAAACACCGAGAAATAAAGTGATGGTATTTCCTGTGCAGCGTGATGCCTGCTTTTTATCTTTTGCGCCGACGGCCTGCGCGATGCTGACAGTCGTTCCCATGGCAAGTCCCACGATGATAACGGTAATCATATGCATAACCTGACTGCCGATGGAAACGGCTGTTGTACCGGCCGCGCCTTCAAACTGTCCGATGATGAAAAGATCTGCCATGCCGTAGAGCGTCTGCAGAAAATACGATAAGAGATAAGGCAGCGAAAAATAGAAAATATTTTTCCAGATACTGCCGGTTGTTAAGTTTCGTTCCATGATAGGGAAACCTCCTGTTGTAGAATATTACGATTATAGTAAACCCTACAATAATTATAGAGTCAAGAATATAATTTTCTGCACTTTATAAAAATACTTTAGATTTATAAGTTCGAACGTTTTCCGTGTGCACTCCTTGACAAATGTTCAAAAAAGAACTATTATACAAAAAAGTTCAAAATAGAACAAATAAGAATATCAAGTTAAAAAAGAAGGTGAAAAAGTATGTTTGATGAACAATGGCAATTTGCAGTGGAGGTAGAACGAAAATACGCCAAGTACCGAAAAAAGGTCATGGTGCGTTATGATCTGTCAGCTGCGGAAGTGGATGTTCTGCTGTTTCTTGCGAATAACAGCCAGTTTGATCTTGCAGTGGATATTGTGCGTGTGCGGAAAATGCAGAAATCGCATGTTTCACTGGCAGTGAACAAGCTGTGTGAAAAAGGATACATTCAAAAAGAAACAGATGCGGCGGATCGCAAGAAAGTGCATTTGAAGCTAGAAGAAAGTGCATCAGAAATTATCCGCTTTGGACAGGATTGCCAGAGAGCGTTTGGAGAATCGTTGTTTTCCGGAATTTCCAGAGAAGACAGGGAAGAATTTCTCAGATTATGCGAGCTGATTCGGAGGAACGTGACGGAAAAATAAAAACGCTGAAAGCCAGAGAGAAGAACATAATAGAAAAATAAGACAAAACAAAAACAGAAAGAGGAGGAAAACAGTCATCTGCCCCTAAATGGCAAAGTACAGGAAAAGTGCAACGGATCTAAGCGGATGACAGAAAAACTATGACAATAACACAACTTATCGTATGTATTGTGGCTGGTCTTGGCGCCGGCCTTGGCACGGGACTTGCGGGACTCTCCGCAGCGGCCGTTGTTTCACCGATGCTGATTACCTTTTTACACATGCCGGCTTATCAGGCGATTGGCATTGCGCTGGCATCGGATGTGCTGGCATCAGGAGTAAGTGCCTGGACTTATAAAAAGAATAAAAACATTGATATCCGCCATGGCGTGATTATGCTGATATCTGTTCTGATTTTTACACTGGTCGGCAGCTTCGTATCTTCGCTTGTGCCAAATGGAACCATGGGCGGATTTTCGAAAGTGATGACACTGTTTGTCGGACTGAAATTTATCATCCGTCCGATTATGACAACGAAAGAAGTACAGGCAAATAAATCAGAAAAACAGAAAATCCAGCAGTCGATTCTCTGCGGTGTTGTGATTGGATTTATCTGTGGATTTGTCGGAGCAGGCGGTGGCATGATGCTGCTTCTGGTGCTGACCAGCGTGCTTGGATATGAACTGAAAACAGGAGTTGGAACGAGCGTCTTTATTATGACCTTTACAGCTCTGACCGGTGCGATCTCCCATTTTTATATCGGCGGCGCGCCGGACATTCCAATTCTGATTGCCTGTGTCATCAGTACCCTGGTCTTTGCACAGATTGGAGCGAAATGGGCCAACGGGGCAAATGTGAAAATGTTGAACCGCGTGACGGGAATTTTGCTTTGTGCGCTGGGAGTGGTGATGCTGTTTTTCTAACTACGTCGACTGACACTTTAGAAGTTTTCAAATATGATTTAACCAAATCAAGGAAGTCCCTTGCTTCCATGGTGAAAAACAATAAGCAGCGAATCGGATTGAGAATATCTGCTGCTATATAGGAAAAAATCCTGTGGGACATGAACTGCCTCCCAATCTTCAAAATGGAAAGCGGAAGATTGAGAGATAGTTTAACGTCTTGCAGGATTTTTTCTATCATAAAACTATAGATTTTACGCAGATAACCTCAAAATCAGAAAATGGTGTACAACTGGATGAAAAATAAATCAGGATCTCATCGCACCATCCACGGAAAGAATTTCTCCGGTTACATACGAAGCCATATCGCTTGCCAGGAAGAGGAATGCGTTTGCAATGTCTTCTGCCTCACCAATTCTTCGAAGAGGAATGCGGTTGATGAGTGGATCAATCATTTCTTTTGGAAGTGCGGCAACCATATCGGTACGGGTGATGCCAGGTGCAACCGCGTTTACACGGATATGGAAAGGACCAAGTTCCCGTGCGAGGGACCAGGTCAGACCGTTGACCGCATATTTACTGGATGGATAGGCAACGCCGCCCGGCTGGCCGCAGATGCTGACCATTGAGCTGGTATTTAAAATACAGCCGCCGCCCTGTTCTTTCATAATAGCAACGGTTGGAAGGATGCCGTTCATCATGGCGTTGACATTTAGATCCATGACACTGGCAAAGCGCTCTGCGGTATACTTGTCAATTGGCGTACTGTCTGAGACACCGGCGTTGTTCACAAGAATATCGATTTTGCCGTATTTTTCTTTGACTTTGTTGATCTCATCTACCATGGCAGCTGCATCGGTCAGCTTTGGCCATGCACCGGAAACTTCCCAGTCCGGGTTTTCTTCTTTTAAAGATGCAACCGCTTTTGCAACGGTCTCTTCCCGGGATCCGAACAGGACGACTTTCGCGCCGTTCTGCAGAAATTTGTGCACAATGGCATAGCCGATTCCTCTGGTTCCGCCGGTAACAATTGCAACTTTATCTTTTAACATCATACCATTCACCCGATCCCGTTTTTTCGTATCAATGAAAACTGATTATGCAGGCTGTAGTTTTTATTTTTTTAACGATTCGGAGAAAAATGAATTTTGCATGAAAAATCATTTGACTCTGAATGACGATTCGTTTTGGAGAATACAAAAAACGGGATATTTCCTTTCTCTTAAATTTTGTTGCAAATCTTTTCCTTTACTATACGGGATATCGTTGGTGGACAGTCAATGCAAATTTTTTCAGAAATAAACAGCATTCTTTTCTCAAAAGCAGAAGATTTCTATGGAAAAAGAGAATTGTTACGTGGCTTTTTGAGGGAAAACAGGATATAATAGGAAACAAAAGTATACACCAGGTGTATGCTTTTATAAAATCAAAACGAAAAAAAGCGGAAAAACAGAAAGAAAAAGAGTGAAAAAAAGAGAAACGGTCAGAATGCGGGGGAATGACTGGACAAAAGGAAAAACGGGGTGCAACAATGAGGATTCAGGAAGTAATCAAAAAAACAGGATTGTCCAGGAGGACGGTTTATTATTATATCGATCAGAAGATGATCTCGCCTGTTGTTGATGAACATAACGGTTACCATGATTTTTCAGAAGCAGATATTCAAAAACTTTTTATCATCCGCAAGCTGCGCGAGGCAGGACTTTCACTGGCGGATATCCGCGCGATTCTTCACAAGCCGCGCACAACACCATTTTATCTGCATAAACAGCTGAATGCACTCCAGTCGCAGATGCTTACCATTCAGCAGACGATCAGCGAAATGGATCGTCTGAGCGGACAGCTTCCTGTGTGCCAGTCGCTTGAACAGCTTGCGGGGATGCTTGCAGATACCGATTTTTGCCCGGAAGATCCTACCCGGAATCAGATGGAATCCCGGGATGCCCGGCTGCTGGCACAGTATTTGTGGATGGCATATCTGGATACGCCGGTTACGGAATATCAGCAGTTTTTGTGGCAGAAAATCACACAGCATACGATTGAGCACGCAGGTACGGATTTGAAAATGATGTCCCGTTATTTACAGTACATTTCTCCGGAGCAGATTGATGCGACGAATATCAACCAGTATCTGCGCAATCAGAAAATTATCTCTCTGACGGAGGAAGATTATCCGGGTTTTGTGGAAGAGCTGAAAGTTTCTTTGCTTGCATTTGCGGCAGATCCGGTACAGCAGGAAAAATGGCGTCTTTTTTATCAGCCGGTGATCCATCCGACGGCGTTGTTCTGTGTATCCGTGAGCGGATGGATGCGGGAATTTCATCCGGCATACCGCCGCTATTATGAAAACACGCACACCTGCTGCCGGATGCTGAAAGATTTTATGGACAGTGATGAGGGAGCAGCGCTGAATGCGACACTGCGGGAGGCATTCCAGGGAAATTGTGATGTGCGTACAGGATATTACGGAGAACTGGAAGTGGCGGCAACATTCCATAAAAGTATTTATGCATTGCTGCCGCCAGAGAAGATCCGAAAATTTCTGGAAGAAAATTCAGATGAAAAATGATCTGGTTTTAGGATTCTGTTTTTATCATTCGAAGCGAGGATGCCCGGGGAACAAGTGTCACCGGCAGTACAATTTTTTCCGGTTCCGCCGCAGGGTTTTCCAGTGCGGAAAGGAGAATCCGGCTGGCTTCCCGTCCGATGCTTTCAAAGTCCTGATGAATAGAGGTAATTTCAAGACTCCGGCTGAGACTCGTGTCATCAAAACCACAGAGGCAGAGATCTTCCGGAATCCTAAGGCCAATGGTACGGCAGGCGAGAAAGATGAGTTCGGCAACCTGATCATTTTCTGCGAGAAGTGCAGTAATTCCATTTTGCCGCAGGGTAAGGAGCTGCTGTTGAAAAGGTGTGATTTCTGTTGAAAGGGCATCTTCTGTAGAAAGTGCATGTGGCCAGGTGATAAGCTGCCGGGAATCGGGCATGATTCCGGCGGCTTTTATTTCGTGCAAAAATCCGCCGAAACGATCACGGACCGACGAGGTTTCGGAAAGGGGAGCTGTTGTGAAAAAGGCGATGTTGCGATGCCCTTGTTCCAGAAGGTGGCGGGTGAGCTGCCGTCCGCCATCGTAATTGTCGCAGACAACATTGTTTAAATACGGACAGTCGGTCTGCTTGTCGATGATGACAACCGGGCGGTTTGCAAACAGGAAATCGTTTAACTGTTCCAGGTGGATATTGTCACGCTTGGGATAGTAGACAAGTCCGGCGATGTTCTGAGAACGGAGCAGTTCCAGTGTCGTACGTTCCTTCGGAGAGGAAGAGCCGGTGATATGAATGCTTAAAAAGTATCCTTTTTCGGCCAGTGCGGCACTTAAGGAACCAATCGTTTCCGAAATGTTTCCCTGTGTTGTGGCAAAGGGAAGCAGCAGGGAAACCATTTTTGATTTGCTGTCGTTTTCTGATGCGGAGGAGGAAACCGGTGGGATTTTCTGCGAGACAAAGCTTCCGACGCCGCGTTTTCGATACAGGATTCCCTGCTGTTCCAGATCTTCAATCGCCCGCTTTGCTGTGATGCGGCTTACCTCATATTGCTCCGAGAGCATTTTTTCCGTGCAGAACACGGCATCGGAAGAAAACTGTCCGGTGCGGATGCGCTCTAAAAGAGCTTCTTTGATGATTTCATATTTGGGTTTCGTTATTCTTTTATTTCTATCCATGTCTGTAAAATTCCTCAAATAGTATGATTGGTGACAACTGTATTTGTAAAAGTGTGATATCGACTTGCTTTGTATTATAATCTCGGGAAAAAGATAAGTCAAACTAAAAATGATATATCAAATAAAAAGAAAATGATATAAAATCATGGAAAAACGTAGAAATACTTGACAGAAGCATTGCGTTTTTTTATGATATGATATATCAAATCAACACGGCAATACAGGAACAAGACTTAATATAGAAAGAGTTTTAAGTTTGAAAATCATTTTTATAACAGGAGGAAACACATCATGAAAACAACTGTTCATATTATTTCCCATTCCCACTGGGACAGAGAGTGGTATCAGTCTTTTGAAAAACACAGAATGAAACTGATTGAGCTGGTAGACAATATTTTGGAAAAAGCAGAGAACGATCCGGAATTTGGTGGATTTTTCCTGGATGGACAGACGATTGCCCTGGACGATTACCTGGAAGTGCGCCCGGAAAAACGCGAGCAGGTGGAAAAATGCGTCCGTGAAGGAAAAATCCAGACTGGCCCGTGGTACATTCTGCAGGATGAGTTTCTGACCAGCGGTGAGGCATGTGTCCGCAATCTTCAGGTCGGCATGCAGGAAGCAGCGCGTTACGGAGCGATCGGAAATGTCGGTTATTTCCCGGATGCATTCGGAAATGCGGGACAGATGCCGCAGGTGCTGAAGCAGGCGGGCATGGATGCGGTTGTGTTCGGACGCGGTGTAAAACCGATCGGACCGAATAATGAGGTAACCGGAGGACAGTATGAGTCCACGTATTCCGAAATGATGTGGGCATCCCCGGACGGAACGAAACTGCCGGGTATTCTGTTTGCAAACTGGTATAACAACGGAGTGGAGATTCCGGTGGATGAGGCAGAAGCAAAAGTTTACTGGGACAAAAAACTGGCCGATGCGAGAAAATTTGCGGCAACACATCAGCTTCTGATGATGAACGGATGCGACCATCAGCCATTGCAGAAGGACATTACCGAGGCAATCCGTGTCGCACGGAAACTATACCCGGACATTGAATTTATTCATTCGGATTTCAAAACCTATGTAAAGGCAATGGAAAAAGAAATTTCCGAGAATTTCTCTACGGTAAAGGGCGAGCTGACAAGTCAGGAAACAGACGGAAGATGGACTCTGGCAAACACCGCTTCTTCCTGGATGGGACTGAAAGTGGACAACCGTGCCGGCGAAACAGCGCTGGAGCGGAAAGCAGAACCGGCGGCAGCCATGGCAGAGGTGCTTGGCAAAGCATACCCGGAAGACCAGATGATTTACAGCTGGAAAAAGCTGATGCAGAATCATCCGCATGACAGCATCTGCGGCTGCAGCGTCGATGAAGTAAATGAAGAAATGAAAACCCGCTTTGCGAAGAGCAGACAGGTGGCGGATGCGATTTACGATGAGAGTGTAGAATACCTGACCGATCAGGTGAATACCGCGGCACTTCCTGGAAACAGTGAAAAGATTCCGTTCGTTGTATGGAATACTTCTGGCACCGCGAAAAAACAGGTCATTGCAAAAGAACTGCATCTGTTCCGCGATTACAATCTGTTTGTATGGGATGGTTATGAGGCGGCCGAGGCGGTAGAAATGCCAAATCTGGTGCTTCGCGATGCAAACGGAAATGCAGTTCCGGCAAAAATCGAAAATGCAGGAATTTCCTTCGGATATGATCTGCCGGATGACCGGTTCCGTCAGCCATATATGGCAAAGAAGGTGCTGGTAACGTTTGAGGCAGAAGTTCCGGCGATGGGATATGCAACATATTATCTGGAGCAGGCAGAGCCGGATCAGAACCAGGAAACCTCTGCAGATTTTGCGAATGAGCGCGTTCTGGAAAATGAAAACCTGAAAGTTACGGTCAATGAGGACGGTTCCTACCAGATTCTGAATAAGGAAACCGGAAGAACGTATGAAAATCTGGGATTCTATGAAGATACCGGAGATATGGGAAATGAATATATTTATATTCAGGACTCTGGAAAACAGACAATCACAACGAAAGGCATGAAAGCTGAGATTCGCTGTGTGGAGAAAAATGCATTCCGCACGGTAGTTGAGATCTGTCACGAAATGATGATTCCGTCCGGTATGGGAGAGAAACTGCAGAGACAGCGTGAGATGTGTATTGACCCATATACGCGTGTGGCAAACCGTTCGAAAGAACTGGTTCCGATGGAAGTAAAGACGGTTCTGACACTGGAAAAATCGGGAAAAGGTCTGCATGTCGCAACGACGATCTGTAATCAGGCAAAGGATCACAGAGTCCGCGTTGTAATGCCGACGGGTCTGAATACGTCTACGCATTTGGCAGATTCTGCCTTTGAGGTTGTAAAGAGAAATAACCGTCATAATGATACCTGGACGAATCCCTGCGGATGTGAAAGACAGCAGTGTTTTGCTGCAATGGAAGATGAGACAAATGGTCTTCTTGTGGCAAACCGCGGATTGTATGAATATGAGGTTCTGGCGGATGAGGAGAATGCGATTGCGGTAACGCTGCTTCGCTCCGTTGCGGAGATGGGTGACTGGGGTTATTTCCCGACGCCAAAGGCGCAGCAGATCGGAACGTTTACCCTGGAGTTTGAAGTTGTGCCGTATGCAGCCGGTAAGACGGGCGAGGCATTTACCGAGGGTTACGCATTCCAGCAGGATCTGACAGCAGCACAGGCCGGTCTTTCGAAAGCATGGCTCAGAAAGCCGGGTCAGGTAAAACCGGAACTCGTATCGGGCGAGATGCCGCTGGAAATGAGCTTCCTCCGCTTTGAAGGGGAAGGAATTCATCTGACGGCGTTTAAGAAGGGACTTGCAAAGGACGATCTGTTTGTGCGGTTTGTGAACAATATGCCGCAGGATGAGGTGTTTTCCTTCCGAAAGGAGAGCTGGATGAAAGAGGTTTACCGCAGTAATGTAGTGGAAGAGAAGGGTGAGGTACTTTGCCCGGATGAGAACGGGGTGTATCATGTGACACTCCGGGAGTTTGAGATTGCGACATTTGGGGTTGTGAAATAACGGCTGGCGCGTGAGCTGGGAGTGAGAACGGGAGGAAAGTCTGGATCCGCCTGAAGGGCGGATCGGCGCAAGATGGTTGAAAAGAATAGGATGGAAAAAGCAAGAATGTGCTGGACTTTAGAGGGGACAAGTTATATGCTGGAAATATGAGAAAAATTTCCAAAGGAGGGTTTTTAAGATGCAGAAATGGACGAGCAGGATTGAGACCCCGATCAAGGCAGAGCTGATTTGTTATGATGTGAATGGAATTCATATTGTGTTTGGGGTGACGGAAGAGAATCAGCTGAAGCTGTTTCATTTTTCACATGCACCGTTTGACGCGGAGAATCTTTGCCGGAAGCCGGATGGAGTGTGGATGATGGAAGGAATGCGGGAAGCTCAGATTAAGGAGAGCTTCCAGCTGGTGCAGGTGAATTTTTCGGGGTATAACCGGCCGTATGAGAAGCATGGAAATAAGTATATTGTGACGGCTCCGGGATTTATGCTGAAGTTTGATTCCATTTCCGAGGAGAGAAATGAGAACGGGGATCTGCTTCGGATTGTGCAGTCGGATGATGTGACGGGCGCGAAGGTGGAGTCTGTGATGCAGTTTTTTGATGGGATTCCGGTTGCGAGAATGTACAATACAGTGACGAACGAAGGAAAGGAAGACCAGACACTGGAGTACATTTCGAGTTTTAGTTACTGGGGTATTGAGAAGGAACAGAAAGAGGGAATTCCAGAGCTTGTCAGCTCGGATGACAAGATGTCGATGGTTGTGGTTCACAATGGATGGCAGAAGGAGCTGACGGTGAAGAAGTACCGGTTTGCAGATCTTGGCATGGCGCAGACGCAGCCGCATAATTATCAGAGAACTTCGAAGACGATTGAGATTACGAATACGGGCAACTGGTCGGCGAAGGAATATGTGCCGATGGGATATATTGGAAACAGTGTGGCAGATTCGAGTCTGTTTTTTGAAATTGACCACAGTGGTTCCTGGCATTATGAGATCGGAGATCAGAACTGCCATTTTTATCTGGCGGTGAGCGGTCCGACAGAGATTCAGTCACACTGGTCGAAGAACCTGAAGCCGGGAGATTCCTTTACAACGGTTCCGGTGGCTGTCGGCGTAGGTCATGATGATTTCGAGGAAGCGATTGGTACTTTGACGAAGTACCGCAGAAAGATCCGCCGTCCGAACAAAGATAATGAAAATCTGCCGGTTATTTTCAATGATTATATGAATTGTCTGTTTGGAGATCCGACCACAGAAAAAGAGTTCCCGCTGGTGGATGCGGCAGAGAAGGCCGGATGTGAGTATTTTGTCATTGATGCCGGCTGGTATGCGGACGGCAACTGGTGGGACAGTGTCGGTGAGTGGCAGGAGAGTAAAAAGCGCTTTCCGAATGGAGTGCGTGAGGTGACGGATTATATTCGTTCGAAGGGCATGATTCCTGGTGTCTGGCTGGAGCTGGAGGTTATGGGTATCAACTGTAAGAAGGCTTCCATTCTGCCGGATGAGTGCTTCTTCCTGCGCCACGGCAAGCGTGTGTATGACAGAAGCCGTTATCAGCTGGATTTCCGTCATCCGCTTGTGATTGAGCATGTGACCGAAGTCATCGACCGTGTGGTACGGGACTACGGTGTCGGCTATATCAAGATGGACTACAATATTGAGCCTGGTATTGGTACGGAAGTGGATGCAGACAGTTTTGGAGACGGTCTTCTGGAGCATGAGAGAGCGTATCTGGCATGGCTGGATGGCATCTACAAAAAGTATCCGGATCTTGTCATTGAGAACTGCTCGAGCGGCGGTCTTCGGATGGACTATGCGATGCTGGCGCGAAACAGCATTCAGTCGACGAGCGATCAGGAGGATTACCGCAATTATGCGACGATTTCGGCGAATGCAGCCATCGGCGTGACGCCGGAGCAGGCGGCGATCTGGTCATATCCGCTGCGGGACGGCACAAAAGAGGAAGTTATTTTCAATATGGTCAATGCGCTGCTGCTTCGTATTCACCAAAGCGGCCATCTCGCAGAAATTTCGCCGGAGCGGTTTGAACTTGTAAAAGAGGGAATTGACTGCTACAAAGAGATCCGCAGCGGCATCAAGGACGGCGTTCCGTTCTGGCCGATGGGATGGGCAGACAATGAAGAAAAACACCTCGCAGCCGGAATCCGTGTGCCGGGAGATGTAATTTATCTTGGTGTGTGGAGACGCGGCGGAGAGGCTGATTTTGAAGTTCCGCTGAACCGGGCATTCCCAGGGAAAGAGCTGGAGTTTTCCTGCATTTACCCGAAAGCATGCGGTGATGTGTTCCATTACGATGACTACAGTAAGACGCTGCAGATTCACTTCCCGGAGACATATATGGCGCGTCTGTTTCAGATTAAAGGGAAATAAAATTACATAAATCCCCGCCCGCGGAATAAATTGTATCGGAGTGTATCTGATAGGATTTTTCTGGGGAGGGGATTTTTTGCGTTTTCTTTCGGCGCTTTCAGATCTGATGGTTCCCGTGCTGATTTTTTATGTGGTCGGACTGGGGCTTTTGATGAAACAGGATGTGTTCGGCGATTTTCTGAACGGGGCGAAGGACGGCATGCGGACAGTGATCGGTATTGTGCCGACTCTGATCGGGCTGATGGCAGCGGTCGGTGTTCTGCGGTCATCGGGATTTCTGGAGGAATTTGGAAAACTGCTTGGAACCGTGCTGGAACCGGCGGGAATCCCGTCTGCGCTGGTACCGCTCGGTGTTGTGCGTCTCTTTTCCAACAGCGCGGCGGTGGGTCTTCTGCTGGATCTCTACAAAGAGGCGGGCTGTGACTCCTTTGCCGGACGGGCGGCATCGATTATGATGTCGTGCACGGAGACGGTTTTTTATACCATGGCAGTCTATTTTGGCGCGGTGCAGATCAAAAAAACACGGTACACATTGGCGGGCGCCTTGTTCTCTTCTCTTGTCGGAATGGCGGTCAGTATTGCCCTGGCAAAGGGAGTGTAAGGATTTTTTCTAATCATACCAGTGAAATGTGTTGACATTTCCATCCAACTGGAATAAGATGGAACCAACTTAAAACATACAAACTCAATAGGAAATAAGGAAATAGAGAAAAGAGCGCAAAAGTAAGGAGGAAATCAACGATGGCAAAGGTATATGACAGCATTCTGGATCTTGTGGGAAAGACACCGCTGGTAGAGTTGAAAAGAATTGAAGAAAAAGAAGGACTGCAGGCGAAACTGATCGCAAAGGTAGAATCCTTTAACCCGGCAGGTAGCGTAAAAGACCGTATTGCAAAAGCGATGATTGAGGATGCTGAAGCAAAAGGTCTCTTAAAAGAAGGTTCCGTTATCATTGAGCCGACTTCCGGAAACACCGGAATCGGACTGGCAGCGGCAGCAACCGTAAAAGGCTATCGCATGATCCTTACCATGCCGGAGACAATGAGTGTGGAGCGCCGCAATATTGTAAAAGCATACGGCGCAGAAGTTGTTCTGACCGATGGAACGAAGGGAATGAAGGGTGCAATCGAGAAAGCCGATGAGCTTGCCAAAGAGATTCCGAACAGCTTTATCGCAGGCCAGTTTGTGAACCCGGCAAACCCGGCAACCCACAAAAAGACAACAGGACCGGAGATCTGGGAAGATACCGATGGAGAGGTTGACATCTTCGTTGCTGGTGTCGGCACTGGCGGAACGATCACCGGAACGGGTGAGTATTTAAAAGAGAAAAAACCGGAAGTAAAAATTGTAGCAGTAGAGCCGGCATCCTCACCGGTACTGTCTGAGGGTGTTTCCGGACCGCATAAAATCCAGGGAATCGGCGCAGGTTTCGTGCCGGAGACTCTGAATACCAGCATTTACGATGAAATCATCAAGGTAGAAAATGAGGATGCTTTCGAGACCGGAAAATATCTGGCAGCCGAGGAAGCGATTCTCGCAGGAATTTCCTCCGGAGCAGCTCTGTATGCAGCAATCCAGCTTGCAAAACGAGAGGAAAATAAAGGCAAAACCATCGTTGTGCTCCTGCCGGATAACGGAGACAGATACTATTCCACAGCCCTGTTTGCCAAATAAAAGGGAACAGCTTCAGATTTTAAAATAATAGATATCAGCGAACACTGCCATCCGCGGCATTTTCTCTCCACCGCGAATGGCAGTTTCGCATATTAATTTATACCAGAAAGGGAACTTTACTTATGACACTACAACAGCTTCGCTACGTAATTCAGGCCGCAGACTCCAGATCCATGAATGAGGCGGCAAAGGCACTCTATATTTCACAGCCGAGTCTCTCTGAAGCAATCAAGGAGCTGGAAAAAGAGATCGGAATTGAGCTGTTCAAGCGCAGCAGCCACGGAACAGTACTGACCCCGGAGGGAGAGGAGTTTCTGGGTTACGCACGTCAGGTCACAGACCAGTATCAGCTTCTCGAAAACCGCTATATTTATCGCACCAAGGGAAAGAAAAAATTCAGCGTGTCGATGCAGCATTACAGTTTTGCCGTAAAGGCGTTTGTGGAGCTAGTGAAGCAGTTTGGTATGGATGAGTACGAGTTTGCGGTTTATGAGACGAGAACGTATGATGTGCTGATGGATGTAAAGAACTTCAAGAGCGAGCTTGGGATCTTATATCGGAATGACTTTAATGCGAAGGTGCTGAACAAGCTGCTGAAGGACAATAACCTTGAGTTCCACGACCTGTTTTCCTGTGGAACGTACGTCTATCTCTGGAAGGATCATCCGCTTGCAGATCAGGCAGAGATCACTATGGAGGAGCTAAAGGAATATCCGTGCCTGTCCTTTGATCAGGGAAGCAACAATTCGTTCTTCCTGGCAGAGGAAGTGCTTTCGACGTATGAATATAAGAGAATCATTAAGGCAAATGACCGTGCGACCATGCTGAATCTGATGGTCGGACTGAATGGCTATACGCTCTGCTCCGGCATTATCTGTGAGGAATTAAACGGCAGTGACTACCGCGCTGTGCCGCTTCACGCGGAGGAAAACATGATGATCGGTTATATTTCCAGGAAGAGTATGTCGATCAGCGCACTGGGACAGCAGTATTTGGAAGAAATTCGGAAATATAAGGAGCTTGTGCTGTAAAAAAGGAGAAACAAGAAGACTTTAACCGAATCAAGTAAGTCCCCTGCTTCCATTGCGAAAAGCAATAAGCAGTGGGTGGGGACTTGCTTGTATCAGGAGTGGTACAAGCCACTCCTGATAAGCTGCGAAGCAGCTATTCGGTTATGAGCAAGTAGCGAAGCGGATTGCGAATATCCGCTTTGACTCTCTGGAGTGTGTTTGAAAAAGGCTTTTCGCAAGCTGCGAGTCCCATCTTGTGGGAGATGAATTACATTTGTTATCTTGTTTTATGTAGCATGATTGGATATAGAAATTTCAGAAGAAAAAATATTGGCGATAAAGAATAGCTATAGGAAAACCCTATAACCAGCCATCAATTTTCTATATTGGACAAAGCAGAAGACTGTCGCTATAATAATCCTTGTAAACAGATAGGAAATATCACCAAAACGAGAGGAAGCGAAGTGAATGAGAGCAGTTTTCGCAGAGAATCGAATTGTGATCTATGATGTCATGTGTTGCAGCGTAAGCAGATAAAACCGAAAGAAAACGGAGCCGCATTGCAGCATGGACAAAACAAGATGGCAACCGGTTCCGATAAATAATAGAAAATCGAACATGAAAAGAAATAGAAAAACGAAAAACAGAACAGGAGAATACAATCATGAGCAAAAAAACAAGAGCAGAAAGAAATCTTAAATTTGAAACCTTACAGCTTCACGTAGGACAGGAAAATCCGGATCCGGCAACCGGAGCAAGAGCAGTGCCGATCTATCAGACCTCTTCTTTCGTATTCAATAACTCCGATCATGCGGCAGCAAGATTCGGACTCCAGGATGCAGGAAACATCTACGGCCGTCTAACCAACCCGACCGAGGACGTTTTCGAGCAGAGAATGGCAGCACTGGAGGGCGGCGTTGCAGCACTTGCCGTAGCTTCCGGAGCAGCAGCTATCAACTACACCATCATCAACCTGGCTCAGAAGGGCGACCACATCGTATCCGCAAAGAACATCTATGGCGGTTCCTACAACCTTCTGGCACACACCCTTCCACAGTACGGCATCAGCACCACATTTGTTGATGTATTCGATCTGGATGAGGTTCGCGCAGCCGTTCAGGAGAACACAAAAGCCATTTATATCGAGACCCTCGGAAACCCGAACTCTGATGTTGTCGATATCGAAGCACTTGCAAAAATTGCACATGAGAACAAAATTCCGCTGGTTGTCGATAATACCTTCGCAACTCCATACCTCGTTCGTCCGATCGAGTACGGCGCAGACATCGTTGTTCATTCCGCAACTAAATTTATCGGCGGTCACGGAACTACCCTTGGCGGTGTGATCGTAGACAGCGGTAAATTCGACTGGGAGGGATCCGGCAAATTCGCATCCCTGACCGAGCCAAACCCGAGCTACCACGGCATCAGCTTCACAAAAGCAGTTGGACCTGCTGCATTCGTTACAAAAGTACGTGCGATCCTTCTTCGTGATACCGGAGCTACGCTTTCTCCGTTCAATTCCTTCCTGCTTCTGCAGGGACTTGAGACACTGTCTCTCCGTGTAGAGCGTCATGTAGAGAACGCGCTGAAGGTTGTAAAATATCTGGAGAGCCAGCCACAGGTAGAAAAAGTACATCATCCGTCTGTATCCGATGATCCGGAGCAGCAGGCACTGTACGCAAAATACTTCCCGAACGGCGGCGGTTCCATCTTCACCTTCGAAATCAAAGGTGATGCACAGAAAGCAAAAGATTTCATCGACAATCTGGAGCTGTTCTCCCTGCTGGCTAACGTTGCCGACGTAAAATCTCTGGTGATCCATCCGGCAACCACTACACACAGCCAGTGCACCGAGGAAGAACTGCTGGATCAGGGAATCAAACCAAACACCATCCGTCTTTCCATCGGTACCGAGAACATCGACGATATCATCGAGGATCTGGATGAGGCATTTGAGGCAGTTCAGTAAAAAGGATACAAAGCAAAAGAGAATATAAAAAAGCATACAAAAAAGAAGCGTGTTTGAAAAAACAAACATGCTTCTTTTTTGGGCTTAGATAAACCGCATGGGAAATTATGATGCCAGAGCGTATTATGAATCGAATGCCAGTGCCAGTACATCACACTGTTCGCGCCGGAGGCAAGATGGCTGTAAGCCTGCTGGCGGAGCTGGCCCTTGTATGGCATCCATCCTGGAAATCCCTGTGCCTCGGTTTCCATAACAAGATAGTTGTCGTTTTTCAGAGAACGAATCATATCACCGCCAAACGCGATTTCCACACCGGTCAGATCATCCTGGGTCGGATGGTAAATATCGGTTCCGGCGATCGTCAGACATTTTACCAGCTATTTTTGTTTTTGCCTGCTATTAACCATAGGTCTGTCTCATGCTGCGTCAGCGTTACGCCGCTGGCATGTTTGAAAGCACCAGAAGCGTGTTTTTATACGGGATTTTGAATAAAAAAGACAAATGATTTCAGCGTCTGTGCAGAGATATTTCCCGGCTTTTTTGATGCTTTCATTTTGAGCGGATACGCGGCACCGATCACAAGAGGCGGTGCGTCGCGCAGAGGAACGGCGGTGACGTTTGGGTGGTGGAACAATGCAAAGTTACTCCCGGCAAACAGGCTTAAGGCTTCGCCGACTTCCACGGAGCTTATCATGGATTCCAGGCGGGCAGTGCGCAGGATGTGCGGTTTTTGGTCTGCCTTTTCAAATAGTTGCATACAGAGCTGATAAATCGAGGTATAGGGATGCATAAGAATCAGAGGTTCTCTGGCAATGTCAGCGATTGTCAGGGAAGATTTTTCTGCAAGCGGATGATCGATGGGGAGCATCACACAGAGACGATCCTTTGCGAGAGGTACAAAGTGATATTTCTGCGGTGAAATCATGGAATCCCGTGCAATGACAAGATCAAAACGACCGGACTGCAGACCGTCCATCAGCTCGTTTTCTTCACACTCTTCCAGCATCAGTTCAACCTCCGGATGCGTATGTGCGAAAGCGCGGATGCGGGAGGTGAGATGATACTGCGTCAGAAACGGAAGAGAGCCGACGCGGAGCGGCTGGCGTTCCGACTCTTTAAAGTGGCGCATTTTCTGCAGCATCTGATGATACTGGCGGGAGAGCTCTGAGGCTTCCTGGCAGAACAGCTCGCCTGCCGGAGTCAGAACCGCCTGGCGGCGGGTGCGGTCGAAGAGGGTGAGATTCAGTTCGGATTCCAGCTTCTGGATCTGCTTCGAGAGCGTGGACTGTGCGATATGAAGATTTTCTGCAGCTTCTAAAAAAGTGTCGCATCGGACGGTCATCAGAAAAAAGTCGATCTGTTCCATGGTCATAAGAGAGAACCTCCTTTTGAAAATCATTCTATTTCATTCATTCCATTCTGGAAACAATTGTACCACAGATCGAATTGATTCCACAAAGGTTTCTTTTTAAAATAAAAAAGGATAAAACATGCAGCAGGGAAAGTGGATGGAGAGGATCCGATGGATTTGCTGGCTGAATGGAGTACAAAAAAGAACATTCTATGAGACAGTTTTGATTTGGGGAATAAGGAGAATGATTATGGCTGAAAAAGTAAGAGATCTGCGCAGTGCGCTGGAACGATTGAAAAATATGCCGGGACAGCTTGCCGAGACGGATGTTGCAGTTGATCCGATGGCGGAGCTTGCCGGAGTTTACCGCTATGTCGGCGCGGGCGGAACGGTAAAACGTCCGACGAAAGAAGGACCGGCAATGATTTTCCGCAATATCAAAGGCCACCCGGACGCAAGTGTTGCGATCGGTGTCCTGGCGAGCCGGAAGCGTGTGGCTGCACTTCTGGACTGTGAGCCGGAGAATCTTGGGAAAATGCTGTATCACAGCGTGGAAAAGCCGGTTGCACCGGTGGAATTTCAGGGTGCGCCGCTGTGTCAGGAGGTTGTGCATCTGGCTGACGATCCCGATTTTGATCTGAACCGCCTCGTCCCGGCACCGACCAACACGCCGGATGACGCAGGCCCGTACATCACGCTTGGCATGTGTTACGCTTCTCACCCGGATACCGGGCTGCACGATGTGACGATTCACCGTCTCTGTATTCAGGGAAAAGACGAACTTTCGATTTTCTTCACGCCGGGTGCACGCCATATCGGTGCGATGGCAGACCGTGCGGAGGAGCTTGGCCAGAAACTGCCGATTTCCATCAGCATCGGCGTCGATCCTGCGATTGAGATCGGTTCCTGCTTTGAGCCGCCGACAACACCGCTTGGTTACGATGAGCTTTCGGTTGCAGGTGCGCTGCGGAAAGAGCCGGTGGAACTGTGCCATTGCGTTTCGGTAAATGAGATGGCAATTGCGAATGCAGAGTATGTGATCGAGGGCGAGGTTATCCCGGGCGTGCGTGTGCAGGAAGATCAGAACAGCCACACCGGTTACGCCATGCCGGAATTCCCGGGTTATACCGGTCCGGCGAGCGATCAGTGCCGCCTGATTAAAGTAAAAGCGGTAACACACCGGCGAAATCCGATCATGCAGACCTGCATCGGACCAAGCGAGGAACATGTTTCCATGGCGGGCATTCCGACGGAAGCGAGTATCTATGGTATGGTAGAAAAAGCAATGCCGGGACGACTCCGGAATGTGTACTGTGGTTCTGCGGGCGGCGGAAAATATATGGCTGTTCTTCAGTTTAAAAAGCTTGGTCCAAGTGATGAGGGAAGACAGCGTCAGGCGGCGCTGCTGGCTTTTTCTGCATTCAGTGAACTGAAACATGTATTTCTCGTGGATGAGGACGTGGACTGCTTCGATATGAACGATGTCCTTTGGGCAATGAACACACGATTCCAGGGCGATGCGGATATCATCACGATCCCAGGTGTCCGGTGTCATCCGCTCGATCCGTCAAACGATCCGACGTGTTCGCCATCGATCCGCGATCACGGAATTGCATGCAAGACAATTTTTGACTGTACCGTGCCGTATGATCAGAAGAAAAGATTTGTGCGGGCGAGGTTTCTGGAAGTTGATCCGAAACACTGGCTGGACGAGGAATAAAAGCATGTTTTGCAAAAAAATGTTATATTGTGTTTTAAAAAGTATATTTTGTCAAAAAAGGAGAGTAGCCTGGTATGCTGAAATTTGAGAAAAACGATTATACAATAGAAGAAGTAACACTGTGTGGCGAGACGATCCGGTTTCGGGCGTTCCGCGACCTGATTTATGTGGAAAAACCGGTTAATGAAGAGTTTCAGAAGATGAATCTTTTTGTGCCGGAATGCTATTATGAGGGAGCATCCCTGCATGGCTATGATTTAAGGAGCGCGCCGGTTTTCATGCCGAATACGGTCGGCGGCTACATGCCGGGTCCGGCGGATGAGCCTAGAACGAATCCATTTTTACAGGGCAGACCCAACACGATTTTTCGTGCACTGCAGCACGGCTATGTTGTGGCATCCCCGGCAATCCGCGGCAGAGTGCAGAAGGGGGCAGATGGCCGGTACAACGGAAAAGCACCATCCTGCGTAGTTGATTATAAAGCGGCCGTGCGATATCTCCACTTCTTCGCGGATGAGCTGCCTGGCGATGCGAGCAAAATTATCACCAATGGAACAAGTGCCGGAGGTGCGCTGTCATCCCTGATGGGAAGCACGGGAAATCACCCGGACTATGAGCCGTATCTGCAGGCACTTGGCGCGGCGGATGCCGGAGATAACGTGTTTGCGGCTTCCTGCTACTGCCCGATCACAAACCTTGAACACGCAGACATGGCGTATGAATGGGAATTTTGCGGAGTAAATGATTTTCACCGTGCCAACATGAAAATGGATGAGGGCGGCCGCCCGGTTTTCACACCGGTGGATGGCGAGATGACGAAAGAACAGATCCTTGTTTCAGCAGAGGAAAAAGCAATGTTTCCGGCATATGTAAACAGCCTTGGATTGAAGGATGAAAACGGAGATCCACTGACACTTGATGCAGATGGAGAAGGATCCCTGAAGGAATATGTAAAACGCGTTGTGATGGAATCTGCGCAGAGAGCGTCTGACCAGGGTGTGGATTTATCAGATAAACCATGGCTGATCGTCGAGAACGGCAAAGTGCAGGGCATGGATTTTACCGCTTATGTCAAAGACATCACCCGGATGAAAACGGCACCTGCTTTTGATGCGCTGGATCTGGAAAGCCCGGAGAATGATCTGTTTGGAAACGAGACGACAAACTGCCGTCACTTCACGGAATACAGCACAGCACACACGAAAGCACAGGGCGCGTGTGCGGAAGCAGAAGTTGTGAAAATGATGAATCCCATGGAATACATTCTGGATGAAAAAGCAGAAAAAGCACAGCATTTCCGCATCCGCCACGGCGAGTGCGACCGCGACACCTCTCTGGTGATCTCGGCAATGCTGACGGCAAAACTGCGCGAGGCGGGCTGTGAGGTTGATTACCGTTCCCCATGGAATACGCCGCATGCAGGCGACTACGACCTCGACGAGTTATTCGCATGGATCGATGGAATCTGTGGATAAAAGGAAGGAACGAGACGGATGGCTGTGGAAAAACGGATTGTAGTTGGCGCATCGGGGGCGAGCGGAATGCCGCTGCTGATGAAGTGCCTTGAAATTCTGCGGGATAGTGAGGAATACCGTTCCCTTCTGGTGATGAGCCGCAGTGCAAAGCTGACGCTGGAACAGGAGACAGACTGGAGTGTTTCGCAGGTGGAAGCGCTGGCAGATGAAGTGCTCGAGCAGGACAATATCGGTGCAGGCCCGGCGAGCGGGTCGTACCGGACAGAAGGCATGGTGATTGTGCCGTGCAGCATGAAAACAGTGGCAGGAATTGTAAGCGGATACACCGACAATCTGCTGCTGCGTGCGGCGGATGTGACGATCAAGGAGAAACGCCCGCTTGTACTGGCAGCGCGGGAGACACCGATGAGTGAAATTCATCTGCGGAATCTGTACGAACTGTCGAGATTGTCAAATGTATGGATTGTTCCGCCGATGATGACCTTTTATCAGAAACCGGAGTCCATCGACGATATGGTGACACATCTTGCGGCCAAACTGCTTTCGCCGTTCGGCGTGGAAGTAAAGGAGTACCGGAGATGGAAAGAATGCTGACAAAAAAGGCAACAGCTGCAGGATACACGATGGAAGTGACGGTAATGAAGATCGGTGAAGATTTTCAGATCTGTCTCGCCGGAGGAGAAAAGCCGCATATCGGCTGTGTGGTGCAGGCCGTACCACGGGAATCGCTGACCGGAGACGGGAGCTGGAGTGCGACTTCCTCGGTGTGGAACCGCACCGGACATAAGGATGAGGTACTGTGCCGGATGCTGGCGGAAAAAATCTGTTGTGCCTGCCGTACCGTGACCGTCTGCACCGGTGGCGTGCATATCGATGAAATTACCGGAGAACAGATCCGGGAGATTGTGGATGCGGTAGAGAAGATGGGAGAAGAGATTGCGCAGGATTTGAGATGATAAGTAAGCATGGAAAGCGGATAAAAAGTCATTGCATTTTTCGGACATGCTTTGGGTTTGTGTTATATTTCCTATTGAATATGTAGAGAATATGGAATAAAATAAAAGAAGGTATTTTTATCATGACATATATTCGGAGGAAATAAAATGAAAGTTTCGACAAGAGGACGGTATGCGCTTCGTCTGATGCTGGATCTGGCACTCAACAATACCGGCGAACCGGTGCGTTTGAAAGATGTGGCAAAGCGGCAGGAGATTTCGGAAAAATATCTGGAACAGATCATCTCGATTTTGAATAAAGCTGGTTTCGTAAAAAGTGTGCGCGGCCCAGCGGGCGGTTATTCCCTGAAACGAAAGCCGGAAGAATATACCGTGGGCATGATCCTGCGTCTGACCGAGGGCAGCCTTGCGCCGGTGGACTGTGTAGAAGACGGCGCCGACTGCGGCAGGGAAGATCAGTGCGTTACGGTGATGCTCTGGAAAAAACTGAACGATGCCATCAACAGTGTGGTGGACAATATTACGCTGGCAGATCTGGTGGAATGGCAGATGCAGAAGTCGAATGAGTATGTAATCTGACGGCAGACAGAATAAGCGATAACGTCCAATGAGGGAACAGAAGAGGGAAAATGGTGAAAACATCATTTTCCTTTTTTTTACCGGTAAAAATCTGGGAGCACGGCATTTACAAGCAAAAAAAAATTTGTTAAGATAAAAAATAGGGCGCATTTGGAGAAGAAAAAAATCAGGATGCGCAAAAGTGAAGAAAATAAAAGATAAGGAGTTTCCCCTTATGAAAAAACAACAGGAAAGCCTTAAAAATATGGTATATCAGGCCATTTTGAACGGCATTTTTACCGATGAATATAAACCCAATCAAATTATCAACGAGCAGGAGCTGGTACAGAAATTCGGCTGCAGCAAGACGCCAATCCGTGAAGCACTGGTGACGCTCTGCAACGAGGGAATTCTCCACAGCTTCCCGCGCTTCGGCTACCAGGTTGTCAGCGTGTCCCGCGAAGAGGCACAGAATATTCTGGATTTCCGCCTTGTTCTCGAGGGCGGATATCTTCGTCAGTCGATCGGACATATCACCGAAGAAAATCTGGCGGAGCTTGCCGAGATTGATGAGAGATGCAAACAGAGCACCGACAGCGTATGGGATCACTGGGAGGCAAATACAGCATTCCATCTGAAGCTGATTTCCTTCTCCGGCAACGCTTACGCATATCAGGAGCTTGAACGCACCATGAACGTCTTAAAACGCGCTTACGCCCAGTTTTACTGGCAGACCTGGTCCAACGTAAACCCGGCACTGGACATTGCGCATCATAACGATATTATGCAGAGCATCCGGGAGAAAGATCTGGAGAAGACGCAGAATTATCTGAAAGAGGATCTGGCGGATTTTTGTGGGTAAGAAATGAAACAGAGTGCATAGGAACGAAAAATTCCAATACACTCTGTTTTTTTGCGCGCTGGAGACCTTTTTCAGGCACGCTCCAGGGCTCGTGATTATCCATGAAAATGCCTCTCCCGATACTGCTGCGGTGTCACCCCGCTGCTTTTCTTGAACTGCCGGTAAAAGTAGGAAACGTTTGCGATTCCGATCTGGTCACAGATTTGCTGGGGGGAGAAGCTTGTGGTGGCAAGCAGGCGTTTTGCGGC
The DNA here is from genome assembly GCF_003460955.1 of Blautia sp. AF26-2. Taxonomy (NCBI): domain Bacteria; kingdom Bacillati; phylum Bacillota; class Clostridia; order Lachnospirales; family Lachnospiraceae; genus Blautia; species Blautia sp. AF26-2. The sequence goes on from NZ_QTWD01000005.1 coordinate 127,711, forward strand.
TGCCATGCGTTCATCCATGATGTAGCTGCTGAGCGATGCTCCTGCCTTCGTGCTGAAAATGTGGGACAGGTAGTCCGGGTTCATGTGGATTTCCTCGGCGATGGAGGTGCGGCCCAGTTCAGGATCGGAAAGATGCGAACGGATATAGTCCTTGATGACGCTGATCGGGTCCGAGGTATCGGTGGAGAGGTGCTCTTCCATATTCAGCCGCTCCTTCTCATACCATGCATTTTTCTTCACCTCCTGCACAGCCGCCGCCAGCTTTTCCATAAGCTGATCCGGGTCGATTGGCTTTAACAGGTAGGAGAAAATATGTAAATTCAGCGCTTCCTGCGCATAATCAAATCGCTGATGGCCGGTCAGAACGAGTACGATGGGATGAAAATCGTTCTCATGAAGCCATTCCACTAACTGCAGACCGGTTTCGCGCGGCATTTCAATGTCAGTCAAAAGAATATCAATATCCTGGGAACCCTCAAAAATTCGTTTTGCCTGGCTGGCACTGTAGGCAGGAAACGCCTGCTCAATCCCGAGCGCCGACCAGTCTGTCGTTTCGATAATGTTTTTCACAATATAATATTCATCATCCACTACTAAAATGTTCATTGTAAAAGCCCTGTTCCTTTCTTCCGTTTCGCATGGATTTGAATCGTTACAAAAAGCAAGCCGAAAGCCTTTTTCAAACAAGCTTTAGCTCTCGTTTCTTTTGCCGGGGACCTGAGGTGTGTCGGAAGCATGTGAAAAAAGAGGTTCCGATGTTTCAATTTTGTTTTCCGGCGGATTGCCATCCTCCCGGTATGGAATGTATGGAATCGTAACCTCTGATCTTGCACCCCATCCGGGTTCGTTGGAAAAATGCGCATGGGCTTTTTCTCCATAAACAAGATAAAGCCGTTTGAGCAGATTGTAGGTTCCGATTTTTTTTCCATCAAAGTCATGAACCTGCTGGGAAACTGGCCGGTTCAGGTATTCCAGATCCTCTTCAAAATAACCACTGCCGGAGTCGAGATGAGTGAGAACCACATATTTTTCACCATTGCGCTCCACAAGGCTGCCGGTGATACGGACACGGAGCTCTTCGCCCATGATCATGTTGTGCTTGATGGTATTTTCTGTAAACATCAGCAGAATGATCGGAAAAACAGAAGCATTCCTGCATTTCTCATCCACATGGATTTCCCAGTTCAGACAGCCTGGAAACCGCAGTTCTGTCATCTCCAGAAAATTTTCTACGTATTTCAGTTCTTCTTTCAAAGGAACGGCTGTCTTATCCTGCAGGGTGTACCGCAAATGATTCGAAAGTGTGCGGACGAATTCATTTGTGAGCCGCCTTCCTTCTTCCGTGAATGGCATTGATGCGATTGCGGAGAGACAGTTGATCAGAGAGTGCGGCGCTACCTGGGATTTCAGATACTGAATCTCCAGTGCCTTCAGATTTAATTTATCCTCATAAACATTGATTTTTAACTTCTCAATTCGATTCATCAGCTTATTCAGTGTTTCACCGATTTCCAGAACCTCCTCACACCGCTCATTGGAAAGATCCGGGTGCGGCACCTGTTGTTCCTCTTTGACCTGTGATGCCATTTTCCGGATCAGATCAAGAGGCTTTGAAATCAGGTGTTCATAGGAAACGGTCCATAAAAGAGAAACCACGAAAATCAGCAGAGCACCCCCGAGCAGAAGCTTGAGCATATTGTAAATAGGAGTGTTGACTTCTTCGGAGGGGATGAGTGCATTTAAGGAGCAGGTAGAAGAAGGAAGCTTTTCAGCGACCTGTAAATATTGTATACCGTCCTTTCCGCGGATCCGATGAGGTTTCTGGGTAGAAAAGTCGGTAGACAGTTTAAAATCGGACCAGCTTTCGTTGTCGTATGGAATACCATTTTCATCAGCAAACAGAAAAATGGTATTTGAATCATCAAATGGAGTATTCAGTTCATCCAGACGGATCCAGGCACCAAGATAGCCATGGAGATCATTGATAATTCGGATCAGATAGGTATGGCGTTCCAGCTCTATATAATACCAACTCTTGAAGTTGAGAGCGGAGGCGTCCTCTCCCGACTGACGTAAAAGCTTTTTCATGTAGGAACTACAGTCATTGGAGCCCCCATTTTTATAGCGGCAGACAAAATGGTCGTTTGCTTTTCCATAAACAAACATACCGTCAATGTCTGTCATGTAACTTAAAGTATTATCCAAAAGCCTGGAGGCTTTAATCTGGGAAATCACTGCGTTTGGGTTGTTTTTGGAAGTGATCGTATCGACAACATCAGTATTGTTATTAGCGAATTCCCAGAGACAGTTTTCAGCAGTTTCCATACTCTTATTTAACTGCTGGACATAAAGATCCATTGTCTGATGAATTCCCTGGTAGGTTTCATGCTGAAGCTGTTTGGAAATATAAAAAATTAAAAACAGCAATAAAATACTGAACATTATTAAAATACGCATCCAATACCAAAATGCTTTTTTCTTTAGGGAATATATTTTGTGTTTGTGCATAGTGTGGTCAAAAAAATTGAAGTTTAGTGAAAAAGTACGATGTTTTGATGAATTCAAGAAGGATGCCTCCGTAATTATATATAATTTGCACATAGATTCTAAGAAAAGTGCAATAAAACCTAAGCAATGTGAATTGCTAAAAAGTTTATTAAAATTATATAATAACAACAGTTGATAGTCAAAGCAATTTTGTTCGAACATACTTGCAACGACAAAAAAACGAGAAAACAAAGAGGAAACGAGGAGGAAAAACATGGCATCTTTAAAAAAATCCCATGCATCATCCGGGAGCAGCCACAGCAAAGCAGCAAAATTCAAACGATACCTTCCGCTGTATCTGATGTTCCTTCCAGGCGCGATCTATCTGCTCATTAACAATTATATTCCGATGGCAGGCATTATCGTAGCATTTAAGAAGTACAATGCCCGTTTGGGAATCTGGAAGAGCCCGTTCTGCGGACTGGCGAACTTTGAATTTCTGTTTGCATCATCGGATGCATGGACTATTACAAGAAATACGTTACTTTACAATCTGGCGTTTATTGTTCTGAACACGGTAGTCGGAATTATTTTTGCAATCTTTATCTGCGATACGTTTAATAAAAAATTAAAGAAAATTTATCAGAGTGCAATCTTGTTTCCATATCTGATGTCGGCTGTTATTCTTGGCTACATTGTATATGCATTTTTAAGTCAGAGTACAGGTATTGTAAACAATTCGATTTTAAGTGCACTTGGAAAAGATGCTGTGAACTGGTATGCAGAACCGAAATACTGGCCGTTCATTCTGATTTTTGTAAATACCTGGAAGGGTGTAGGATATGGATGTCTGATCTACATATCTACCATCAATGGCATTGATCCGTCTCTGTATGAGGCAGCTTCTCTGGATGGCGCAACCAAATGGCAGCAGATCAAAAACATTACGCTTCCATTCCTGAAACCAACCGTAATCACCCTGACATTGATGAGTGTCGGCCGTATCTTCTATTCCGATTTCGGTCTGTTCTATCAGGTACCACGTGATTCAGGACTTCTGTACTCGGCAACCAATGTTATTGATACCTACGTATACCGCGGCCTGATGAAATCCGGAAATGTCGGAATGTCTGCAGCAGCCGGCTTCTATCAGTCCATCATCGGATTTATCATTGTCCTTACCGCAAACGGAATCGTACGTAAAGTCAGCAAAGAAAACGCAATGTTCTAAGGAGATCACGTATGAAAGAAAAACCATTTTCCAAATATCAGATTTTAGCAAACGCTGTCATGATTATCTGGACGCTTGCCATTATCTTACCGTTTATTCTGTTATTTATGTCTTCTATTACAGATGAAAACACACTGGTAGCGAATGGATACTCCTTCTTTCCGAAGAAGTTCTCCCTCGCGTCCTATTCCTACATCATCAAATCCGGAGGTCAGATTTTGAAGGCCTATGGAGTAAGTATTGGTGTCACGGTAGTCGGAACTCTGTTGAATGTCCTTCTGTCTGCTCTGATGGCCTATCCTTTGTCAGTAAAAAATCTTCCGGGCAGAAATGTGATGATGTTCTTCGTGTTCTTTACCATGCTGTTCAACGGCGGTATCGTTCCATCTTACATTATGTGGACAGGTACCTTCCATATCAAAGATACGATTTTTGCACAGCTGCTTCCAAACTTCCTGCTTTCTGCATGGAATGTTATGATGATTCGAACTTATTTTACCACAAGCATTCCGGATGGATTATACGAGGCGGCAGAGATTGACGGTGCAAGCCAGTTTACCATCTTCTGGAAAATCGTACTTCCGCTTGGAAAACCGATCTTGGTAACAATGGGCACCTTTGCAGGCCTTGCTTACTGGAATGACTGGACCAATGGTCTGTACTATATCGTTAAGAATACAGGTCTGTACAACGTACAGAACCTTCTGAACCAGATGGTACAGAATATTCAGTTCCTGACACAGAGCTCCAACTCGAATGTGACAGCAGCTGCATCGACCATTCCGGCAACGGGAATCCAGATGGCAATTGCATTCGTAGCAATTCTGCCGATTATGCTGATTTTCCCGTCTTTCCAGAAATATTATGCAAAAGGTATCGCTCTTGGCGCAGTCAAAGGCTGATACAGATGGAATGAATCATTAGCAGCGAAAAGGGCTGCTTCGTGATAAACTTATTTTAAGGAGGAATTTTCATATGAAAAGAAAAATGCTTGCTGCTTTTCTGGCAGCGACAATGGTGGGCGGCCTGCTTGTCGGCTGCGGAAACAGTGGAGACACTTCCGGCTCATCCAAGAGCTCTTCTGGAACAACATCAACAGCATCGGCATCTGGCGAGGTAGATGCTTCCGTAACAAAAACAGAGCTTGGTGAGTACACGGAAGAAAATCCTTATCATCTCGTGTTTGCCTTCGTCGAGTTCTACGAGCAGGATGACGCAGCACGTACCGCAGTGCAGGATGCATTGAATGAATACATGATTCCGAAATATCATATTGAAGTGGAATTTCTTCCATTGCAGTATGCAGAATATCAGCAGACGATTCAGCTGATGATTTCCGGTGGTGATGAGCTGGATGTTATGCCAATTTATTACAGCAATGCTTCCAGTTGGATTGCAATGAATGGTATTGTCGATATGAACCAGTATATGGATACTCCGGAGGGACAGGCTATTAAAGATGTGCTTGGTGAAGCAAATGCAACGGTAGGTTCCATGAATGGTATTCTGTTCGGTTTTCCGGCACAGAAGGAATCGGTTGAACTTGGTGGTCTGACTATGAGAGCAGATATCTGTGATGAACTTGGTATCGCAGAGGAATACGGACTGGAGCTGAATCAGGATGAATACACCGGAAAAGTGTATGACTGGTCTGTTGCAACTGAAATTTTCAAGAAAGTAAAAGAAGCACATCCGGAAATGACACCTCTGTATCTTCAGGGAAGTGCAAGCCCGATGAGACGTCTTGCATTTTTCGACGAGTTAGCGGATCAGTTCGGTGTTCTGGATTGGGAGGCTGATCATGACTCCACAACCGTAGTGAACGAGTTTGAAACCGATACTTACAAAGAAGCAGTAACCCAGCTGGCGGAATGGTTTGATGCAGGATACATTTATCCGGATGCGTTGACGGATACACAGGGAGCTGCAGTTATGATGAAGGCTGGAAATACGTTCTCTTATATGTCAGCAATTAAGCCGGGCTATCTTGTTGAGGCAAAGGCATCTACAGGAACAGACTGCTATGCAATGTATTTTGGACAGGATGTAGAAGGTGGATATTCAACTACAAACGTAAGTTTTTATGATACTGGCATCGCAACCAACAGTGCGGATCCGGAAATGGCCTTTAAGTTTATCTCCGCGCTGTATACAGATCCGGAGGTTATGAATCTGTGGCAGAATGGTATTCAGGATGTAAACTATAAAGTTTTGGATGATGGTACTGCTTATTATGTAGATGGTGAAGATGCTTCTAACTTTAAATATCATCAGAATACAGGATGGTTTATGGGCAATCAGTTTAACACATACGTATGGAATGATGGTTCCAAGGATGCAAATTACTGGGATAAACTGCAGCACCATAACGACTGGGCACAGTATTCACCGGCATACGGATTTATGTGGGATTCTTCTGAATACTCTACACAGATCACAGCTCTGCAGAATGCACTGAATACGTATCGTCCAGCACTTGAGACAGGCTCTGTCGGAGTTGCTGGTGTAGAAGAAACACTCCAGAAACTGAATGATGCGCTGTATGCAGCCGGACTGCAGACTGTTATGGATGCAAAACAGGAGCAGCTGGATAAATGGCTGGATGAAAACGGAGGAGCTACAGAAACTCCGCAGTCTAACCTTGATACGATTGCAGCAGCAAAAGAAGCAAACTAACGAAAGATCAACATTAGGTATAATTAGATCTAAGGCAAATCCGCCCGGAAACCGTAAAGCTGTGCGGTCTTCGGGCGGATTGCTTTGTATGTTTTTGGCTTTTACAGCAGAAAGGATTTACTATGAAAAAAATGAATTACACATTTTCCGTGCCGGACAACAAACGCGTGCGTATGATTGTCAGCACAGACTGCAAAAATGAGGCGGACGACCAGTTCGCACTGGCACATCACCTGATGACACCGATGTTTATTCTGAAAGGCATCGTTCCGTGTCACTTCAACATGTTCTCCCGCGATTACGGCGATGGCCACACAGCACAGGCGAGCATGGACGAGGTCAATAAAGTGCTGGATCTGATGGATCGGCAGGGCGTATGCCCGGTCTGCAAAGGATCGGAATTTCCGATGAAGGACGAGCAGACTCCGGCCGTGTCGGATGGCGCAAAGCTGATCGCCGAAGAAGCCATGAAAGATGATCCGCATCCGCTGTTCATCGCCTGCCAGGGAGCACTGACCGACGTTGCCTCCGCACTTCTGATGAAACCGGAAATCGCAGACCGCATGACCGCCATCTGGATCGGCGGAGCACCGTATCCGGAAGGGGGAGAAGAGTTCAACCTCCGCCAGGATATCGCAGCTGCAAACGTTGTGATGAAATCCGGCATGAAGGTATGGCAGGTTCCGTCTACCGTATACAAGAAAGTAACAGTTTCTCTTGCCGAGCTGCAGCTTAATGTTCAGCCATGTGGAGAAATTGGAAATTATCTGTATCAGCAGATGGTAGACTTTAACAACACCTTCTATCAGTTCCAGGAATGGCCGCACGGCGAAATCTGGGGTCTCGGCGATTCTCCGACAGTTGGGTTGCTGCTGGCAGAGGTACAGCGTACCGACCTCTATGAAATGGTAGAAGCGCCGGAAATCAGCTATGAGGACATGAGCTATCACTTCACCGGAAAGAACCGCAAAATTCGCGTTTACCATGATCCGAATGCGGAGCTGACGTTGAGAGACTTTTTTGCGAAACTGAAATTGAATTATGGGATGTGACAGGGACTGCTAATCAAAATCAGAGCCTGTTTGAAAAAAGCTTTCCACAAGATGTGTGTCACAATTTATCGGAAATTTTGTTCGACAGAGGGCGTCGCAGCGGGTTTTTGTATGGACAGAAAGAGCAATATAAAAACAGCCATCTGTGCAAGTTTGTCCAGATGGCTGTCTATCGTAATACTTTCGTTATTTACACACTTCGTCAATATCCACACGGTCGATCATAATATTCAGGATCTCCGTATCGGTATCTTTCATGCCGACTCTTCCGATGTATCCCATACTCTTGATCGTATCCTCGACATCTTCCCGCACGATACCTTCGCCCGGCTGGAAACTTCTGTGATGCTGGCCCATGTAGTGGGCGAGAATAGCAGCGTCAACAGCGGATGCAATTTTCGCCGCACAGGAGGATTTTGCGCCGTCGCAGACAATACCGCCGACGTTTCCAATGGTGTTGACGATCGTCAGACTGACATCTTCATAAGTTCCGCCAGAAAGATAGGTAATGGCGGCACCGGCTCCACAGCCTGCGCTGACGGCGCCGCAGTAAGCGGAAAGACTTCCAATATATTTTTTCTGATGAACCGCAATCAGGTTGCTGACAACGAGTGCGCGGTACAGTTTTTCCTGGGAAACGTTCCATTCTTTTGCAAACTCAATGACAGGAAGGGAAACGGTCATGCCCTGGTTTCCGCTGCCGGAATTGATGACGACCGGAAGAGAGCAGCCGCTCATACGCGCATCGGAGCCTGCCGCTGCACGGGCGCGGGCGCGGATTTTTACGTCATTGCCGTATTCATTCAGCAGCGTGCGGCCAACCTGTGCACCGTATGGATGACGGAGACCTTCATCGGAAATGGCAGAGTTCATGGTGATCTGACGGTCAAGAATTTCTTTGATGTCTTCGATCTTCACAGTATCGGCAAATTCAAGAATATCCTTGACGTTCAGCACACTTTTATCAACGTATTCAGGGGAATCCTCATGAGCCGCAATCTGATAAAGTATCTCACCATCTTTTACGATGCGTGAAATCAGAGTATGACGGTTTACAATTGTTACTTCTGCACTGTGCTCTCCGGCAATGACTTTTGCAACAATGTAGAGATTTTCTACGCCTTCTTTTAAAGTACAGGTACAGAATCCCTGCTGTACCAGCTTTTTTGTATTTTCAATATCTGCTTCGGTCACATCTTCAAGTACTTCAAGTTCACGTTCGGCACAGCCTCCGACGACGCCAAGCGTTGCCGCAACATCAATTCCCTTCAGGCCATTGGAGTTTGGAACTTTAACACCCTTTACGTTTTTGATGATGTTTCCACTGCAGCAAAGCTCGATCGATTCCGGCATCTGTCCGAGTACTTCGCGTGCTTTTGCTGCCGCATATGCAATGGCAATCGGCTCTGTACAGCCAAGCGCCGGAACAAGCTCGTTTTTTAAAATCTTTACATAACTGTCATATAATTTCTGATCCATGAAAATTCTCCTGTATAGTTTTTTATGCGTTATCAACTGGTAAATCTTGCATTTCTTTCTGATTATACTATTGATATATCACTGATAATATCAGATGTCAAGTAGAGAATTGCAATTTGTGAATTAACATCATGCATTGACGCAGAAAAGAAAAGATGATACGATAAAAACAGTAAAATACTGAAATCGGAGGTAATCATTGGAGAATAGCAAAACTGTAACATTTTCACTTGGTGGAATGATTTTCGAATATGATGAGAAAAAGAATAAAATTAATATAGAAAAACATGGAATTTCATTTAAAAGTGCTACCCGTGTATTTTTTGATTATGATCGAATAGAATATTATGATGAGGAAAATAGTAATGTTGAAGATCGATATGATATCATAGGTGATTTATCTGCAGGGACAGCGCAAATAGAGCGTAATACAGAGATTATGATCGGAAATATAAAAAGTGATGATGTTTTGTTTGTAGTGTATACGGAAAGAATACGGAAAAATGAAAATGGGGCAGAAATAGATGTGACAAGATTAATCTCCGCAAGATATGCAACCAATTTTGAAAGGGGGCTTTATTATGGTAAATACTAAAGAAATGACAGAAAGCCTGATAAAAGAACTCGCTTTTTCAGAAGAAGAATTAAGGGAACTAAAAGCAGCAAAAGAAAAACCTATTGTATTTGATGAAGATTGTCCGGAAACGACTCCAGAACGGGCGCTAAAATTTCGACGGGTAAATCCGCCGAGGGGAGCAGGCAAAAAAAGAGCATAAAAATTTGTGATCTCCGTAAAACCAGAAAATCCTAGTTTTACGGAGATCTTTTCAGAATAAATTGTATTTTCCTTTAAAGTGTCCTATACTGAAAAGTAGCAAAAATACACACCACCCTTTCATTTGGAGGATTTTTATGCAGAAGATTACGTTTCGAAAATTAGCTGGAGAAAAATATATTTACCCGGAACTGCAGGGACACTTTATCGAGTTTCTTGGCTCCTGTATTTATGATGGAATCTGGGTTGGAGAGGATTCGGAGATTCCGAATTATCATGGAATCCGAAAAGACCTTGTGGATGCATTTCAGAAGCTGCACCCGCCGGTGATCCGCTGGCCGGGCGGATGCTTTGCGGATGTGTATCACTGGCGGAATGGTATTGGCCCGCGGGAGCAGCGGCCGGTTACATACAATGAAAACTTCGGTACTTTCGAGACGGATCCCAATCAGTTCGGTACACACGAGATGATGGAATTTTGCGAGATGATCGGCGCGAAGCCATGGTTTAATATCAATATGATGACCGGCTCTCCATCCGAGATGCGAGAGTGGATGGAGTACTGTAACCGCAAAGAGCCGACGGCACTTTCGCAGGAACGAAAAACAAACGGCCATGAAAAACCGTTCGAGATTGAATACTGGGGTATCGGAAATGAAGTATGGGACGGCGGTGGAAAAATGACGCCGCAGATGTATGCGAACGAATACCGGAAATTCAGTTCCTCCTGTCCGTCGTTTGGAGGCGGCGATCAGGCATTTTCCATGAAATGCATCGCCAGCGGCCCGGATGGAAATAAGCCGAAAGAACGTGCTGCGTGGACGAAAGACTTTTTTAAGGAGATGGGAAAATACCGTATGCCATCGCTTTACGGCTATGATCTCCATTTTTACAACTGGAATCTGAAACAGCTTCAGACAGAGAAAAAGTTTGATGAAAAACAGTGGTATGATGTGATCAATGGATGCAAAGAGCTGGAAAATGTCATTCACGAGCAGCGCCGCCTGATAGACGCTGGTCTTGAGGCACTTCCGAAACCGGAGGGTCCGTTTCAGGCGGCACCGAGAAAATGTGAACTGATTGTCGGTGAGTGGGGAAACTGGCACAGCAGTGCGTTTAATGCACGCCCGGCGCTGTATCAGCAGTGTACGATGCGCGATGCCGTTACAACTGCACTGACGCTCGACATCTTCCACCGCAATACAGGGGATGTGCGCATGGCATGTGTGGCACAGTCTGTCAATGTCCTGAATTCCCTGTTCCTGACGGATGGTGAGCATTGTATTCTGACACCAAACTACGATGTGTTCGATATGTATCAGGTGCATCAGGGTGCGTATACGCTTGGCTTTGAGGAAAAGAACAAAGATCCTGAGGTCTGCATCTTTGCTTCGATCAAAAATGATGATATCTACGTCAACCTCGTAAATACAAGCTACAGCGAATCAAAGAAAATCGAATTGAAATTCAAACAGTATCCGGAATTTGTTGAGGCCAAAACACTGTACTCCCAAGATCCGCAGAACTACAACGATGCGAAACATCCGAACCGAGTCCGCTGCAAAGAAGGAAAAGCACCTGCACGGGAAAAAGACTCCTTCCAGATTGCACTGCCGGCGGCTTCGGTCAGCGTTTATCATTTCAGAAAAACAGAAACAGAAAAGTAATACATACAAAACGGGCCGCCCCGGGGAAAAGGATTGTTCTCACAGGGCGGCTCATTTCTATTACAAAAACAATTCAATCACAAATACCACGGCACAGCATGCCACCGAAACCTGAAACAGGCTTGCACCGAACCATGCGGCTGCGATGCCGACGACAAGCGCGAGTGCGCCGGAAACAGGGCTCTGTGTTGCATGGACAATCGCCGGGAAGGTCATGACTGACAGCGTCACGTATGGAACGTAGTACAGAAACGACTGAATAAACTGATTTTTAATCGGCTTCCGGATCAGCGTCAGCGGCAGAATCCGGATTGTGTAGGAAACCAGAGCCATGACGGCGATATAGATATAATTATTGTACATCAGCATTTTCCTCCTCTGTCTTTACCGGGAACAGGATAGCTCCGGCGCAGGAAATCAGAACGGTGAGCAGAATCGTTCTGGTTCCGTCGGAGAGAGTGGAGATGCCCGGGAGATAGCTGCAGATAAAGCTTAAGAAAAAGCTGACGGCAACAAGACCCGCTACCACACGGCTCTTTCGCGCCGGGGGAATGATGATTGCAAGGAACATGCCGTACAGCGCCACGCTTAAGGCACTGACAGCGCGCAGCGGCAGCAGATTTCCGGCAATAATACCAAGAGCCGTGCCGATCGACCACGCGGGAGCAGCGACGAGAATGGCACCGTATGTATAATACGGATTCAGCCAGCCCGGGCGCGCGATTGTGATGCCAAACAGTTCATCCGTTACATCGTAACCAATGAGAAAACGGTGGAAAAACGGCGTGTCCGGCGAAAAGCGCTGGGCAAGCGCACAGCTCATCAGAAGATACCGCGCATTGGCGATGAGCGTAATGATAGCGACCTGCAGATAGCCTGCGTTGGCGGCAATCAGTGTAAAGGCAGCGTATTCTCCGGCGGAAGCATTGTTGAAAAGACTGGCGAGAAAGCCCTGAAAAGGACTAAGACCTGCCTTACGCGCTGCAATGCCGAGCGAAAACGAGACCGCAAAATAGCCAAGCCCGATCGGAATGCCATCGCGGATTCCGTTGACCAGAACCTGGCGGGAAAATGAATAAGATCTTTGTGAACTCATAAAAAGCTACTTCCTTTTCCTTCGCAGAAGCTAGAGCATGTCTGAAAAAATCATTTCCGCAATCTGAGATTCGCAGCTTACGAAAAGTTTTTTTCAGACATGCTCTGGCATCTGGCAAAAATGTTGGGGTCAAGAGATCAAAAATCCTCTTGCAAGCGAGCTTGCACCGGCTTTTTGATCTTTTGCCCTGATATCTGATGAAAATTATAGCAAGTTTCGACAGGTTCGTAAACTCTTATTTTGTTCTTGTTCGTTTCACGCAGCCACTGCTTACGCCTGCGTTTCTAAGTCTGTTGAACTGAATTGTATAAAATTATGTACAAAAACAGAAGATAACGCTTGAAAATAGAAGAAAAATCCATTAATATCTATGTATACAAAAAACATTACCGAAGGTGGTGCCTACGATGAAACTGCGTGCGCTTGCAAAAATAAATCTTGGTCTTGATGTGACCGGAAAAAGAGAGGATGGTTACCATGAAGTCCGCATGGTAATGCAGACGATCCAGATGTACGATCAGCTGGAAATAAAGGAGAGAAAAGAACCTGGCATAAGGCTGACAACCAATCTGCCGTTCCTTCCGTGTAATGACGGAAATCTCGTATACAAAGCGGCAAAGCTTCTGATGGATGAATTTGATATCCATCAGGGAGTCGATATGAACCTGACAAAATTTATCCCGGTAGCGGCCGGCATGGCGGGCGGAAGCTCGGATGCGGCAGCAGCACTGGTAGGAATTAACCGCATGTTTCAGCTTGGTCTGACAAAACGCCAGCTGATGGAGCGGGGTGTGCAGATCGGAGCGGATGTTCCGTACTGTGTGATGCGCGGTACGGCGCTGGCAGAAGGAATCGGCGAAAAGCTGACATCCCTTCCCGGCGTACCGATGTGCTACGTGCTGATCGGAAAACCGGGCATCAATGTTTCGACGAAATTTGTCTATGGAAACCTGCATCTTGATGAGGTGACGGAGCATCCGGATATCGACGGCATGGTAGAGGCGATCCGAAATCATGACCTGTACGGCATCACGGACCGCATGGGAAATGTGCTGGAATCCGTGACGTGTCCGGCGTATCCGGTGATCGATGAGATCAAGGCACAGATGATGAAAAACGGTGCGGTCAATGCGATGATGAGCGGCAGCGGCCCGACCGTATTCGGCATTTTCGACGATCCGGACAAGGCAGAATTTGCCCGCGATCAGTTAAAAATAAGCGGACTGTCGAAACAGACATTCCTGACTACTGTATCAAAACCGGGAGGTACAAAGTATGGCAAAAAATGAGTTAGACCTGCAGATGGAGGATTATCAGTACCTTCCGCTCCGCGATGTCGTGTTCCGCACGCTGCGCCAGGCGATTCTGCGCGGGGAGTTAAAGCCGGGTGAACGGCTGATGGAGATCCGGCTGGCAAATCAGCTCGGCGTTTCACGTACACCGATCCGTGAAGCGATTCGCATGCTGGAATTGGATGGCCTTGTAATCATGGTGCCGCGAAAGGGTGCACAGGTGGCGCAGATCACGGAAAAAGATCTGAACGATGTGCTGGAGGTGCGGCTCGGACTCGAGGAGCTGGCGGTAAAACTGGCGTGTCAGCGGATTACAGAGAGCGAACTGCAGAAGCTTTATCAGGCATCGCGCAGCTTTGAACAAATGCTGGAGACAACAGAGACGGATGATCTGCAGAAGCTTGCACAGGCAGATGTGGCATTCCATGATGTGATTTATCAGGCGACGAACAACGAGCGCCTGATTCAGCTGCTGAACAATCTGCGGGAGCAAATGTACCGTTACCGGATTGAATATTTAAAGGATGTAAAATCCCGACGTTCCCTGGTCGAGGAGCACGATGCCCTCTATGAACGTATGAAAAATCGGGATCTTGCAGGCGCACAGAAGATGATCCGCGAGCATATCGAGCGACAGCAGGAGAGTATTATGCAGACCGTACATCACCAGAGCATGACGGGTGTAGAAGAAAAATAAAAGCGTATAAAATTTCGAAAAAGGAACATTCTGTTACAGAGTAAAAAAATCGTGACAGAATGTTTTTTTATGGAATTTTGCAGAGTATATTTCTCCAGATGGTTTTTCGGAAGCTTTCAAAAGGAGGAGAAGGAGGGACGCAGGCATGGAAAAAGAGAAGACGCAGATTTCACTCACACTGGCGGAAAATGAAAGCGTGATCCGTACATGGTGTGAAAATTGCGATGATATTCAGATCCGCCCGATGAAACTCGGCAAAACGGGCGGAACCGGTGCGCTGCTGATCTACGTAGAAGTGGCGGTGAGCTGCGTTATGTTGAAGGATTCCGTGATCGGGAAGCTGTTGAACCGTCTGATGGAGGTTCCCGAGGCAGATATCCCGGGGGTTCTCTCGGAAAATCGGCTCGGAATTTCGGATGCACTGGAATTTGACACTATGGAAGCTGCGTTCGCTTCCATGCTTGCGGGAAATGCAATTCTTTTTGTGGATCATTATGACCGTGCAGTCAAGATCGGATCGAAGGGTTATCCCAATTTAGGAGTGCAAAAAGCGGAGTCCGAAAAAGTGCTGCGCGGCTCTAACGAAGGTTTTTCCGACTCTGTCAAAACCAACACGGCACTCGTCCGCAAGCGTCTGCGGACCATCGATCTGAAAGTGGAGGAGATACATTTTGGTGCGCGTTCTGATACGGTTCTGGCTCTGGTGTATGAGAAAGAGTTGATTTATCCGAAATTTCTGGAAGAGGTAAAACAGCAGATTGCCGGCTGGGAAGTGGACGGCGTTTTTGACAGCGGCATGGTCGAGCAGCTCTGCGAACCGCAGTGGAAATCGCCGTTCCCGCGCTTCGAGACGACCGAACGGCCGGACCGCGCGGCGATGGAGATTCTGGACGGAAGAATCCTGCTTTTATGTGATAATTCCCCGGTCGGGATTCTCTTCCCGGCATCATTTGACAGCTTTTTAAAGGTCAGTGAGGACCGGTATCATCATTTTCTGATCGTCTCATTTGAGCGGCTGCTGCGGTATGCGGCGGTCTTTCTCGCCCTGTGGATTTCGGGCGGATACCTGGCTGTCACGGGCTTTCACACGCAGGTGCTTCCGACCAAACTCCTGCTGGCGTTCGCCGAAGCGCGGAAAGGCGTTCCTTTCCCCGGCATTCTGGAAATTCTTCTGATGGAATTTGCTTTTGAACTGATCCGCGAGGCCGGTGTGCGCATGCCGGGGCCGCTTGGCGGGACGATCGGAATTGTGGGCGGACTGATCATCGGAGATGCAGCGGTTTCCGCCAATCTGGTGAGCCCGATGACCGTCGTTGTGGTTGCGGTTTCGGCGCTCTGTTCGCTGGCGATTCCGAACGAAGAGTTCGGTGCGCCGTTCCGGCTGCTGAAATTCGGCTTCATTTTGCTCGGCGGATGGCTCGGCATTTTCGGCATGGTGCTCGGCACGTTTCTTCTCGCGGGTCATCTCGCCGGGCTTACGAGTTTTGGCATTCCCTATCTGATGCCGTTCGTCGGGAAAGGACTTGCGGGCTACCATGCGCCGAAGGATTCCGTATGGCGGCCGCCGCTGCATCAGATGCGGGAGCGGCCGGTCTTTACAAAGCGCGATCAGAGAGTGCGGCTGCGGAAAAACAGAAAAGCTGCGGAGCCGGAAGAAAAGCAGGAAAGGGGAGAGTGACGCATGTTTTCGGAAAATGACAGAATTTCACAGCGCCAGATGGAACGCCAGATCGTGCTCGTTCTGCTCTGCCCGGCGTTCTGGCAGCTCGCGGCGTACGGCGCATCGGACGGCCTGCCCGGTATGGCAGGGATTTTCGTTGGATATGGGCTGCTGGCGGTGTGGTGCATTTATCTCGTGCGCCTTGGCGGGCTTTACTGCCGCCTGGAAAGCGTGATGGGAAAGGCTGGGAAACTCCTTCTGGCAGTGATGTATCTGTGTTATCTGCTTTTCCTCGGCGGAACACTGCTTCGCAGAATGGCGGAGCTTGCCGCCGCGTATCTGACAGCGGGTGTACCGCAGGAGCTCTGCGGACTGTTTCTGCTCGCGGCGGCCGGGTTTGGTGTCGGCAGTGAAGTACAGAAAAGAGGACGGCTGGCGGAAGCACTCTATCCGTGGATTGTGGGCGGGATTTTGATTCTGCTTCTGCTGACGGTTCCGCAGATGCATTTTTCCTCGTTTGAGGATGCCTGGGAGACAGCAAAGTCTGTTGAAATTGTGGATAACGGAATACTTTTTGGGTGGAATGTGTGGAGAACACTGGAAAATGGAACACCGATTGCGCTGCTGCCGTTTTTACTGGGGCATGTGCAGAAAGAGCACAGGAGTGTCATTCTTCCGGTGACGCAGAGTATCTGGAAAACGGGGCTTCTTGTAATTGCAGGAAGCATGGCGCTGCTCGGCGTTTTCGGCCGGCGCGGCACGGCTGCGGCGCAGGACCCGCTCTTACTGTTAATGGCAGGAACGAGCCTGCCGGGTGGATTTCTGGAGCGGTTTGATATTCTGTGGATGGCATTTCTTTTGATGGGACTGCTGTTCACACTGGGAAGTCTGCTGTTTTACGTATCGCTGATCGGAGAGAAGACGGGACTGTGGAAACCGCAGAATCTCTATGTACGGATCGGTACAGTGCTTTTTATATGGCTGCTGTCATGCGCGGAAAGCGGCTGGTCGGTCCGATACGGTTACTTTCCGTTTTTCCTTGCCATCACGGTGCTGCTCGGCTTCTGCCAGAAGCATATGAAAAAACTGCGGCTTGTGTGTCTGGCGCTGGGCAGTATGATTTTCCTGTCATCCTGCGGGGCAGTAGAGCCGGAAAAGCGGCTGTATCCACTGGCGGTTGCCTTTGATTATGTGTCGGAAGAGGCGACTGCGCCGGAAAACAGTGAAACTGGGGAAGAAACCGGGACGGCGGTCAGTGAGAGCGGCGGAGAAAAGAAGACGGCTGGCGGTAAATGGCGCGTCTGGTATGCGCCTGCGAATCTTGCGGTGGTGACCGGCCAGGGAAAGGATGAGCAGGAGGAGGGAACCGACGAGGACCCCGCATCGCTGTTCTTTGAAGCGGAGACGTTTGAGGAGATTGCGCAGCAATATGACAGCACAGAGGAATATGATCTCGACACCGGACACGTCCAGGCGATTGTATTTTCCGATGCACTGCTCAGTGACCGGGGACGGATGGAAGAACTGTTGAAGTACCTGGAACAGGACCGTGCGCTTGGGCACAGTGCCTATCTGTTTCACGCAGAAAAACCAGAAGATATCATGGAGCAGAACGGAAAACAGGTGGAGTCTGTCGGTGAGTACCTGTGCGGAATTTATGACAACCGGGTGAAAAGAAAAGAGGCGGTGACACTGGCGGACTTGTGCTATGCGTGGGAAAACGAAAGGAGCATTCTGTGGATTCCGAAAGCGCCGTAAAAGGTTTAAAGTGTATGGAATATCGGAGCGGGCAGTGAGTGTCTGTGTATAAAAGTTTTGAAATCCGGCAAAACTGGAAAAAACAGGAGGCAGCATATGAATGAGAAAAAAGTACAGAGCCGGAAACGGAATCAAAATCAGACACAGAAGAAATCCAGGGACAGGCAGGCGCAGCCCCGAAATACATTTGGGAACCAGCATAGAAGTCAATTCCAGGCGGCATTTCAAATTTTCTGCCGCCGCTGGCTCCCCGTCTGCATTGCGGCGCTGATCCTTTCCGGAACCGCCAATCTTCTCCGCGAGTCTCGTCTGCAGCAGGAAGTCGCTGCAAAGATCGTGCGCTTTCACGTAAGAGCCAACAGCGACTGCGCCTCCGACCAGCAGATCAAGCTTCAGGTACGCGATGCCGTTGCCGAAGAACTGCAGACGATCCTGCACGGAGCCGAAACAAAAGCAGAAACCGAAGAAATCCTGCGTGAAAACGAGCCCTCCATCCGTGCCGCCGCCCTTCAGACGCTGCGCGCAGGAGGCAGTACTGACGATATCACCGTAACGTACGGAAAAGCCAGTTTTGAGGAAAAAGAAACGGGCAATTATATTCTCCCCGCCGGAACGTACGACGCTCTTCAGATCAACATCGGCAGAGCCAAAGGGCACAACTGGTGGTGCATGCTGTACCCGTCCATCTGCTTTTCGGATGCCCTGCGCCCCGTAAACGAGGACGGCGAAAGTGCAGAAAAAGTCGAAAAAAGCCGGATTCCGCTGCAGAATCTGTTGAGTGACGCCGCCTACCGCGAAATCCTGAAAAGTGACCGGATTTCGTTCCGGTTTTTCTGGCGTTAGGCGGATTTTTCGAAAGACTTTCAAGAGAAATGATTGCAATATTCCTCCATTCGGGTTAAAATAATGTATCAGCGACCTATTTTAACCAGGGTCGTGAAATGAAAAAAGAAATGTAAAAATTCAGATATATTAAATATAGAAATGAACCCCATTCGGCATGACAAAAAAGTAATGCCGGATGAAAAATGGAGGAAAGTATGAAAGCAGACAGACAGGCGCCGATCGGCGTCTTTGATTCCGGTGTCGGCGGACTGACCGTAGTGCGTGAGATTATGCGAAACCTGCCCGACGAACGAATCGTATATTTTGGAGATACCGCGCGTGTGCCGTACGGTTCCAAATCGAAAAATACCGTCATCCGTTATTCCCGCCAGATCGTACACTTTCTGGAAACCCAGCAGGTCAAGGCAATCGTCATCGCCTGCAACACCGCAAGTGCGCTGGCACTCGATACGATCGAAAAAGAGATTGATCTCCCGATCATCGGCGTGGTAAAACCGGGCGCACAGATGGCCGTCGAGACGACGCAGAACAAGCGCGTCGGCGTCATCGCAACCGAGAGCACTATTCAGAGCGGCCTCTACCAGCAGCTTATTACCGAGGCAGATCCGGCGATCACCGTTTACGGAAAACCGTGTCCGCTGTTCGTGCCGCTCGTGGAAGAGGGCTGGACAAAAGATCCGATCACCGAGGAAGTGGCGCGCCGCTATCTGGCAGAGATTCTGGATAAAGACATCGACACGCTGATTATGGGATGCACCCACTATCCGCTGCTGCGTTCTCTGCTGCGGAAAGTAGTCGGAGAAAAAGTAACACTCGTCAACCCGGCATACGAAACCTCACAGGCACTGCGCAGACTGCTGCGGGAGCTGGATCTGGAGAATCCGGGAAACGATGAGCTGGGCCGTCAGAAATACCAGTTCTTCGCAAGCGACGGCGTGGAGCGGTTCAATGCCTTCGCACATTCCGTTCTGCCGGAGCAGATCAGCGATACGAAACAGGTACAGATTGAAAACTATTAAAAACGACATACAGAAAAGAGAGAGGAACATCAGAAAAGGATGGAAAAAGACGTACTCATCAGCATCCGCGGACTGCAGTATCTGATGGATGAGGAATCCGGCGAACAAGAACCGGTGGAGGTTATGACGACGGGTTCGTACTACAAGAAAAATGGCCATCACTTTCTGATCTACGACGAGGCAACCGAAGGCTTTGACATGATGACGCACAACATGATCAAATTTACGGAAAACGCCCTCGAGGTGCGCAAGCGCGGCCTCATTGATGTCCATATGATTTTTGAGGAGGATAAAAAGAACATTTCGTTTTATCATACGCCATATGGCATAATCAACATGGGAGTTGCGGCGACGAAGGTCAGAATGAAAGAGACGCCGGATCAGATTTTACTGAAGGCAGAATACGCGCTCGACATCAACGACAGCTACGTGGGGGACTGCGTAATCGATATCGAGGTAAGACCGCGGGAAGGTGGAAAACTGAATTTATAAAAAAATACCCGGGAAGAATGAAAATTATTCAACTCGGGTATTTTCGCGAGCAACGAGCCAAAGTCCTGGCTTGCACGAGACCTTGGCGACTGCCGCGAAAGCAAAAAGAAACACGCAAAGCGTGTTTCTTTTTGCTTCAGATGAAATTTTATTTTTCCTCGCCGCGTGCCTTGCGGAGCATTTTCTGCCAGAAGCCGTTTTTCTTTGCCGGCTGCTCTAAAGAACCGCGGATGCCGCGAACTCCGGTGATATAGATACCGCTTACGGTAGCCTTGACTTCTTTTTTTACCGGGATCTGATCGAAGATAGCAGCGTCGCAGATCAGGGTCATGATTCTCGGACCGACTTTTGCTTTGACGATCGGCAGTTTTGCACGACGCATCATTTTCGGTGTCTGGTCGATGACCATCTGTGGAAGTCCGGAATCTTTCATGCGAAGCTTTTTCTTATCTATGATCAACATGGAGACAGTCTGTTTCATGGCCTCCATTTGTTCCTGCTGTGCGGCCTGTTTTGTCTGTGCTTTTTTACCGAAGTAATACAGCAGACCAAGGATGACAGCGATGACAGCTAATACGATTAATACGATAATCCAGGGTTTCATCCCTCTATTCCTCCTCTGCAAAAAATAATGTGGGCATCGGAACATACAATGCCAGTCTATGAACATTCTAACATTGATTTCGGCAAAACGCAAACACATTTTAGCGCAATCCAGGCGATTTTACGGTCGAAAATCATAAGAATTTCTAAAATCGGAGCCCCAGCCTTTTTTTTACCAGACAAGTATGGTAAAATGAGATTTACAACGCGCCGGGAACGGCGTAGTATGGAGGAAAATTCAAGAATGAAAAGAAAAGCAGCAGTCATGCTTCTGCTCATGACACTGGGAGCAGCCAGTGTGAGCGGATGTGGAAAAAACAATACAACAAGCAGCAGTTCCGTATCAAGCGCAAGCAGCACAAGCGCTTCCTCAGCATCCGATGCGTCGAGCGCAGGTAGCACATCGTCCGACAGCACAGCTTCTGAGGAATACGCTTCCCCGAGTGATGTAGACGGGATTCCGGTTGTCGATGAGGAAGTTGATCCGGCAGAGTGTGTAACGCTTGGAGATTACAAAAAGCTCACACTGGAAAAGAAAGTAGAGCAGGTAACGGATGATGACGTACAGACGGCCATTATGGCAGAGACAGCTGTCACCATGGACGATCCGGATGCCACCGTACAAAAAGGCGACACCGCCGATATTGCCTATGTTGGCAAAGTTGATGGCAAGGAGTTTGACGGCGGAAGCAGCGATTCCTACAATCTGGTGATCGGATCCGGTACCTTCATCGATGGATTTGAGGATGGTGTCATTGGAATGAAAACAGGGGAGACAAAGGATCTGAACCTGAAATTCCCTGACAGCTATCAGAGTACCGATCTGGCAGGAAAAGATGTTGTGTTTACCGTTACGGTAAATGCGTTTACCCGCCCGGCAGAAAACATTGACGGATGGGAGCTCGATGATGCATGGGTAGCAAAAAATACAGATTACAGTACTGTGGAGGAATACCGTGCCGGAAAACGCGCAGAGCTGGAGGCTGCAAATGAGACGACAGCGGAAAATAATCTGCAGAATGACGCGATGCAGCAGATGGCAGACGGCTGTACGTTTCACAAAATTCCGAAATCCTATATCACCCTTGGCGAAGAGGATTACGATAAACGGTATACCACTTATCTTCAGAATTACGGCATTTCCCTGGACGACTATCTGGAGCAGTATGCGGACAGAGCAACCTACAATCAGGAGAAAGCAACGTATGCAGGAACGATGGCAAAAAGTGCCCTTCTTCTGGATGCTGTAAAAGAGGCAGAAGGCTGGACTACAGATGACCAGGATTACCAGCAGATCTTAAACGACGAGGCAGCCAATGCCAATATGTCGCAGGAAGATTTCCTGAAAGCAGCCAATGACTATTACGGGGAAGATACGGTAGTGCGCAATATCATGATGGAGCGCATGATCAATATGGTTCTCGATAATGCAACGGTCAATACTGTGACTGTGGATGCAGACGGAAATACAGTAGAATAAAAAGAGAAATCACCCCGGAAAACAGGATAAAAATTTCTGTTTTCCGGGGTGATTTAACCGAATCAAGTAAGTCCCCTGCTTCCATTGCGAAAAGCAATAAGCAGTGGGTGGGGACTTGCTTGTATCAGGAGGAGTGCAAGCTCCTTCTGATAAACTGCGGAGCAGTTATTCAGTTATGAGCAAGTAGCGAAGCGGATTGCGAATATCCGCTTCGCATGTGGGAAACGAATTGTGTTCGTTACGCCATGATTTTGCGGAACAGATCCTTCAGATCTTCTACGCTTGCATCCTTCGGATTGCCCGGTGCGCAGGCATCTGCGTGTGCGGAATCTGCAAGGAACTGCAGATCTTCTTCTTTGACTGCCTCGAGAACAGACGGGATTCCAACGTCTGCGGACAGCTTCTTAACAGCATCAATCGCTGCTTTTCTGTACTCTTCCTGAGACATTTCGTCTACACCTGCAACGCCCATGGCACGTGCGATTTCACGGTATTTCTCACCGGTGCACTCCTGGTTGTATTCCATAACGATCGGAAGCATCATGGCACATGCAACACCGTGTGGGGTATCATAAACAGCACCAAGGGTGTGTGCCATGGAGTGAGCGATTCCAAGACCTACGTTGGAGAAGCCCATACCTGCGATGTACTGGCCAAGAGCCATTCCTTCGCGTCCCTCTTTGGTGTTTGCGACAGCACCGCGCAGAGATTTGGAGATGAGTTCGATGGCTTTCAGATGGAACATGTCAGTCATTTCCCATGCAGCTTTTGTGGTGTAACCCTCGATTGCGTGGGTCAGAGCGTCCATACCGGTGGAAGCGGTCAGGCCTTTTGGCATGGAGGACATCATATCCGGGTCAACAACTGCGATGATTGGCATATCGTGCGGGTCAACGCATACGAATTTACGTTTTCTTTCAACGTCTGTGATAACGTAGTTGATGGTAACCTCTGCAGCAGTACCGGCTGTGGTCGGAACAGCGATGATCGGTACGCATGGATTTTTGGTCGGTGCAGTGCCTTCAAGGCTTCTGACATCCTCAAACTCCGGGTTTGCGATGATGATACCGATGGCTTTGGAGGTATCCATAGAAGAACCGCCGCCGATGGCGATCAGATAGTCAGCGCCGGAGGCCTTGAAAGCTTCTACGCCGTGTTTCACGTTTTCGATGGTCGGATTTGGCTTGATATCGCTGTAAAGCTCATAGTCGAGTCCATTTGCGGCCAGAATATCGGTTACTTTGGAAGTAACGTTGAATTTAATCAGATCCGGGTCAGAGCATACGAATGCTTTTTTGAAGCCGTGTGCTTTTGCTTCGTTTGCGATTTCGGCAATAGCGCCTGCTCCGTGATAAGAGGTTGCATTTAAATTAATACGATTTGCCATGATTGAAAAACTCCCTTCTAAAATGAATAAATAGTTTTACTGAACTTGTTATTATATTAACAAATCCGGAAGGGAAAAAGAAAGTGACAGAAGAGGCGAAGTGTAACACTTTAAAAAAAATCGCCATTGTGACAAAAACAACAGAACAAAATTTGTGAAAAATAACCAGAGCGTGTCTGAAAAACCATTTCCGCAATCTGCAAGTCCCACTTTGACACGCTCTAAGAGAGCAGCTGCAGATTTCGGAACAGTTTTTTTAAGTCTTCCGGCATTGCCCGGACGAGAAGAGCGGCAAACTCGGAAGGTGTCAGATCCATGCTGGTAAGCACCCATTTTACGGTCATGGTGATGGAACCCTGACAGTACATTTCGAGAAGAAAATGTATTTCCGGTGAAACCGGACTGCCGCTTTTTTCGTGAATCAGATTTTCGTAGAACGCGAGAATCAGATCGAAATCGTGCTCACGCAGAGAATTCTGCTTGTCGTAGCGGAAGGCAGCGGCGAAAAAAGCTTTTTCTTTCTGAATATAGGTAAATTTCTTTTCCAGACTGTCAAAAACGGTCGTTCCGCGACCCATATGTTCGAAGGATTTTGTCAGTAATTTATCAAAGTACCAGTTGATCAGATCGTATTTGTCGAGAAAATTACGATAGAAGGTCTGGCGGGTAACACCACAGATTTCACAGATCTGGCGCACGGTGATCTCTTCGACAGGGGTTGATTTCATGCACTCCTTCATGGATTCGGCAAGACGGTATTTTGTTTTTTCTCCTTTGGGAGCAGATACGGTGGAATGGATCATCCGGGCAGTTTCCTTTCGCTTCGAAAATTGTAACTATGCAGAGTTATGCATATATTATAACGCGAATCCGAAAAAATAAAAAGCCCTGAACATGTTCCGGAGATAAGATACAGGAACATATTCAGGACGATTTTGCTTATTTTCTTTTGTTTACGGCCTGTCCGACACAGTAGCATACAGCGGCAACAACCATACCGTTGATGGAAGCGATGCCCCAGTGTAAGAGGTTCGCAACAATGGCACCGAGAATGACACCGGCAACCGCAAACCAGTCTACGGTTTTAGGCTTCGGCTGATCGGCTTCAAAGTCCTCTTTGTTCATGAAGTAGGCGAGCACCAGAATCATGCCGACCGGCGGCAGGGTACAGTTCAGAATGTTGAGCCAGCCGCAGAAGTTGTAGTACAGCCATACGGAGGCAACCGTTCCGATGATACCGGAAAGGAGAACCATCGGTTTTTTCCTCTGATGGAAGATGTTGGCAAGACCAAGACCTGCGGTGTACAGAGCGTTGTCGTTTGTAGTCCAGATATTAAGACCGAGAACGAGAACAGCCAGGTAGAACAGGTTCAGGCGGACCATAACCTCGAAGATATCGTTTCCGCCGACAAAGATCGAGGAAACGGCACCGAAGAAGAACATCAGGGAGTTTCCGATGAAGAAGGCCACAACCGTGGTGATGGCACCCGCTTTTCCGTCCTTTGCAAAACGTGCGAAGTTCGGGGTTGCGGTTCCGCCGGAAACGAAGGAGCCGATGACAAGACCGGCACCGCCGATGATAGTCAGAGATCCGCTGGATTTGGCAAACTGATCGATGATCGTTCCGTCGCCTCTCATTACGGCCATGACCATGGCGATCGTTCCGAGAATGGCAACACTTGGTACAGCGATATAGCTGACGATGGTCAGAGATTCAATACCAAAATAGGCAGAGGCGGTCATGCAGACGCCGGCAAGAATAACAAGTCCCCACTGTGCCGCAGTGCTTCCGCCGAGCAGCTCCTTGGAAACCGGAATTGCAAACATGGCAAGACCGACACCAAACCATCCGATCTGCGTAAAGCTGGTCATGGCTGACGGCAGATAGGAACCTTTTTCGCCAAAGGCTCTCTGGGACAAAAGATCAAGTGACAGACCGGTTTTTGCACCGACGTAGCCGAGCAGACCGGTATAAATACCAAGAATGATTCCGCCAAGGATCAGTGATCCCAAAAAGCCCCAGAAATCGAGGCCGTCAGCGAGCTGCTGGCCGACCCACATGCTTGCCGAGAAGAAGGTGAAGCCAAGCATGATCATAAACATGGTTACTACATTTTTCCGGGCAGAAGACGGAACCGCGCTGTCCGCGAAGTCAACATCTTTTACTTTCTTTTCTTTTTCCATAATATCTCCTGAAAACTGTGATTACGGTTCGCCGAAATTCAGCGAACCGTAAGAAATGGTTTTTTGTTACAGCATGTATTTGCGAAGTGCTGCGGTAAACTCTTCAATTCGTTCAGCCGCAATTTCTTTCAGGGTAGCATCGCCAAGGCTTGCAATATAGCCTTTTTCCTGGCGGTACAGCCATTTGGTCACACGTTCATCGATTTCTTCGTAGTGATTGATGTGAATCCACTCTTCGTAGGATGCGCCAAGCGGGCAGCCGAGCTTCTCCTCGAGCAGTCTGGTGAAGTCGATCCGGTCGGCTCTCTCCAGCATTTTATTCCAGAAATCGAGAACCTCCTCGACATGCTCGTGGATTTCATAGCGTCTTGCACCGCCATCGTAGATGATGCATTTTTCAAACAGCGGATCGCGCATGGAAAGCGTTTCTCTTCGGAACTCCGGTGCAATGATACCGTCTTTCCAGTAGAAATCGACATCCGGCAGATTGATTCCGGATACGCCCCTGTCCTGATAGGTGCTGAAGATTCCTTCGTAATATACGGTGATAAAGCCTTCAAACTCCGGCCAGAACTCGCGGATTTCTTTTGTGAGACGTTCCAGGATTTTGATTCCGGTTGTGCCGCCGATCGTAAAGATGATAATGTTGCGAAGGGAAGCACCATGCTCACGATAGAAATCGGTTACGTAGCGCAGGCAGTGGATCAGCGTCTCACCCGTTGCGATAATATCGCCGATCAGAAGTGTGCTTCCTGGAACCATCGTCAGCTTGCTGTACTTGATTTCCAGCCCTGCGATTTCTTCCTCTTTAAAGACACGCTCACTTGACAGAAAGCTGATGTCATGTACACGAATGTGTTCGCGGTAGCAGCTTTCCTCCAGCGGATAATTCAAAGCACCGCGCAGGATGGAAAGGATGTTGGCTGCGGTTACTTTTCCCTGCTCTTTAAAATAATAAAGCATCTGTGAAGTGGACGGGATCAGGCAGTGATAAACCTCATACCCGACAACCTCCGGTGTGTTCAGAAGTTTTCTTGTCTCTGCTTCGGAAACGACATAGTATTCGTTTTCATAATCGCCGCCTGCGAGGCGGTAGCAGTCCACGCCCTGTTCCGAAAACTCCGGCACCAGTTTTACTTCATTCCATTTTTCCATTCAAAAGTTCCTCCCGGTTTTCCCTCTTTGGTAAACATGTTATAAACTTTTAACAGTGTAAGGTGTAGCAACCTGATTGTCAAGGGAAAAGGCGAATTTACATGATTTTCTTACAGAAGAAGGGAATGCGCCGCGAGAAAAGGAATTTTACCGGGTTTTGCCTTCTCCGGAAAAGTATTCCTTTGTAAGCTCCACAACCTTGCCCGAAAGCAGGAAGAGCGCAATCAGGTTTGGGATCGCCATGAGACCGTTGAAGGTCTCGGCAATGCTCCACATCAGGCCAAGATTTGCGGTGGCGCCAAGGATGGCAACCAGCGCATAGGCGGCCATAAAATATTTTGTGATTCTTTCGGAGAATAAAAACTCGATGCAGCGTGCACCGTAAAGTCCCCATCCGAGAATCGTGGAAAAGGCGAAGCAGCACATCGCGAACGCGGTGAGCAGCGAAACCCAGTTTCCGTATGTAAGGGTAAAACCGCTGATGGTCAGCTCTGCGCCGGCAGCCTGTCCGTAGGTGATGGAAGTACCGCTGCAGAGAATAACAAGTGCAGTTAAGGTACAAATCACGATCGTATCAGTAAATACCTCAAAGATACCGAACATACCCTGTTTGACTGGTTTTTTTGTGTCGGCACAGGCATGCGCGATCGAACCGGTACCAAGACCTGCCTCGTTTGAGAAAATACCGCGGGACACACCTTTTTTCACACTCATGAGCATGCTTCCGACGATACCGCCTGTAACAGCAGAGGGACGGAAGGCGCCCTCAAGGATCGATACGAAAACAGACGGAATCCGGTTGAGATTCAGCAAAATTACACCGATGGCAAGGACAATATAAAACAGAGCCATAAACGGAACGAGCTTTTCTGTTACCTGTGCGATCCGTTTGACACCGCCGAGCAGGATCAGCGCTACGAGTGCCGCAATAATGATACCCTGAATCAGGTTGGAGGTCGGGATCGCGTCTTTTGAGATCACATGGTAATTCATCAGTGCGGAGTTGACTGCGGTTGTGATGGTGTTGACCTGCGTTGCATTTCCGGTTCCGAACACAGTCAGTACACCGAAAGCAGCGAAAAGATAGGCCAGAAAATGCCATTTTTTGCTGAGACCGTTTTTGATGTAATACATCGGTCCGCCGACGAGTTCCCCGTTGGCGTTTTTCTCGTGATAGAAAACAGCCAGTGTTACCTCGGCAAATTTCGTACACATGCCGAGCAGGGCGGAAACCCACATCCAGAACACGGCACCGGGTCCGCCGATAGCGATAGCGCCGGCAACACCGGCAATATTACCGGTACCGACCGTGGCGGCAAGTGCTGTACAGACCGCCTGGAACGGTGTAATTGCGCCATCGGAAGCATCTCGTTTGCGGAACATTCTTCCGAGCGTTGTGCGGATCGCATACGGGAATTTTCGAATCTGGAGAAAACGGGTGCGCAGACTCAGGTAAAGGCCGACACCGAAAATGCAGATCATAGCCGGAACACCCCAGATAAAATTGTTCACGGCATTGTTGATGGTTTCAATCAGTTGGAGCATAGATACCTCTTTCTTTTTCATAAGCAGAAGCACTTTCTTGGAAGATCAGTGCTTTCATAAAGTAACACAATGCAAAAAGTATATCATCTCAGACGAGATTTGCAAGTTTTTTTCGAGAAAAAACGCGGACCCCCAATTTTTTGCGATTCCGGAAAGATATATTTTCTCTAGCCTTATGGGTTTACCATGAGCCAGGCGGTTTTTTACGTTTTCTTCCAGTTTTTGTGAAGGAATGCAGCGAAGTATGATAGAATAGAGAAAAAACAGAAAAGAGGATTATTGCCATGTTTCAGGTAATTGATATGCACTGCGACACCATCCCGGCGCTGCAGTGGAAGGAAAAACAGGAGCATCTTGCGGATGCGGATCTTCAGATCAATCTGGATAAGCTGGAAAAGGGCGGCAGCCTCTGCCAGTGCTTTTCTCTGTTTACGTTCCTGAAGGGACTGAAAGACGAAACACCGTTTGAGCATGTGAGAAAGCTGGCTGATCTCTGGAAATCAGAGGTGGAACGGTATCCGGACCGCATTTGTCAGATCAAAACGTATGCGGATCTGATGCAGGTACAGAAGGAAGGAAAAATAGGTGCGGTGATGACCGTCGAAGAGGGTGGTGTTTACGAAGGCAGTATCGAAAAACTGCACACACTGTACGATCTCGGTGTGCGGATTTCCACGCTGACCTGGAACTTTCCGAATGAGCTTGGATTCCCGAACCCGGCGCAGGAAGAGGGAAAGCCATATCTTCCGGATCTTGAAAACGGGCTGACACCGACCGGTATTACCTTTGTCGAGGAGATGGAGCGGCTCGGCATAGTGATCGATTTATCACACTTAAATGATGCCGGAATCCGCGATGTTTTTGCACATACGAGAGGTCCGGTCATTGCATCCCATTCCAATGCGCGCGGTGCGTGCTTCCATCTGCGAAACCTTTCAGATGAAATGATTCGTCAGCTCGCAGAGCGTGGCGGCGTCACCGGTATCAATTTCTGTCCGTCGTTTCTGCGCGAGGAGGAGCCGGCGGCGAAAAAGGCATCGACGATGGATATGGTACGCCATATGAAATATCTGCGCAACGTCGGCGGCATCGATATCATCGGCCTTGGAACCGATTTTGACGGTTTCAGCGGTGAAACGGATGTGCCGGACACCGCGCATATGCAGCATCTCGCAGATGTAATGAGCCACGACGGTTTCACCGATGAAGAGATAGAGAAGGTCTTTTCCAAGAATGTACTTCGGGTGTTTAGAGAATGCTGGAAATAAAACTACAGCTCCGGTGATGCCGCCAGAAGCTCCTTTGTATAATCATTCTGCGGATGCACAAACAGTTCTTCCGTCTCCGCGTTCTCCACAATCCGGCCTTCTTTCATCACGAGAACCCGGTCGCACATCTGATAGATCACGTTGAGGTCATGCGAGATAAAGAGAATCGAGAGCTGAAGCTCCTCCTGAAGCTGAACCATCAGCTCCATGATCTGCTTCTGAATCGTCACATCGAGAGCGGAAACCGGTTCGTCGGCAAGGATCAGGCGTGAGCCCTGGATCAGTGCGGCCGCGATGCTGACTCTCTGGCGCTGGCCGCCGGAGAGCTCATGCGGGCGGCGTTTCAGGTGCTCTGCGGAGAGACCGACTCTTTCAGCCATCGCAAGAACCCGTTTTTTTCGTTCTTCTTTCGGAACCTTCTGCATCCGAAGCGGTTCTTCTAAAATCCAGGAGATTTTCTTCGCCGGATTCAGGGAGGAAAACGGGTCCTGGAAAATCATCTGCGGATGGTCGACCTGCGAAATTATTTCGCCTTCATCTGGGCGGATAAATCCTAAGATCACTTTGGAGAGTGTCGATTTTCCGCATCCGCTTTCTCCGACGAGACCGAGAATTTCATTTTCATGAAGCTCGAAAGAGATATCATGAAGCACCGTTTTTCTCTGCTTTCCCTCCTGATAGGAGGCAGAAATATGGCTGACTTTCAGAATGTTGTTCGGACTGATTTCTTCCATGGGTTATTCCTCCTTTTTCGCCGGCGGAGCAGCTTTTTTGTCAGAGCCTGTCGGCCATTGAGCTGTTGGAGCGATTTTGATTCGCTTTCGCAGCGATGTTCGTCGGTTCGGAATTGCATCGAGCAGGCGGCGGGTGTAGTATTCCTTCGGGTGGAAAAAGACATCGTCCACACTGCCGGATTCCACAATCGACCCATGATTCATGACGATGACCCGGTCACAGAGCGAACGGATGACGCCGAGGTCGTGTGAGATAAAAAGAATCGCCGTGTGATGGCGTTCATTGATTTTTTTCAGCAGCTTTAAGATCTGCGACTGAATCGTCACATCAAGAGCTGTTGTCGGCTCGTCTGCAATCAGAAGCTTCGGTTCTGTAATAAGCGCCGCAGCGATCATCACCCTCTGGCGCTGACCGCCGGAGAGCTGGTGAGGGTATTTTTTGCAAAGCTTTTCCGGGTCGGGAAGCTCGACCTCATGCATTATGGCAAGAACCTTTTCATGACGTTCTGCCGGTGTGCAGCTCTCATGGATCAGCAGTCCCTCTGCAATCTGTTCTTCGATGGTCAGAACCGGATTTAAAGAGGTCATCGGCTCCTGAAAAATCATACTGATTTCTTTTCCGCGGATGCGCTGCAGATCCTGGCTGGAAGCGTGCGCAACGGAAGAACCTTCGTAGAGAATTTCTCCGTCGGATACGGCGGAATTTTCCTTTAAAAGGTGCAGAATGGAGAGTGCCGTCTGGGTTTTGCCGGAACCGGATTCCCCGACAATGCCAAGCGTCTCACCTTCTTCGAGGGAAAAGGAGATGCCTTTTACCACTTCGGTCGGTGGCGTGGTATCGTAAAATGCAATTTTTAAGTCACGTACATCGAGAAGTGCCATATCAGTTACCGCCTTTCTTCTGTAATCCGTCGCCGAGGAGCGATACGCCAAGCGCCAGTAAAATGACGGCAAGACCGGGGAAAACAGAGCCCCAGGGAGCAGTCATCAGATACGTCTGGGATTCTGAGAGCATCCGTCCAAGCGAGGCATCGGGCGGCTGGACACCGATGCCGAGAAAGCTCATGCCGGCCTCGGAGAGAACGGCGTTGTTGAAACCGATTGCTGCCATCGAAAGAAGGGACGGGACCGTATTTGGCAGGATATGTACAAATATGATCCGAAGATGGGAAACACCCATCAGACGGGCACTTTTGACATAGTCCATATCTTTGCGTGCGAGAAATTCGCTTCTGGTGATACGTGCAAAGCTCGGAATGAATACGATACCGAGTGCAAGGATCACGTTGTATTTGCCGGGACCCAGCAGCGCGATAAATACCAGCGCCAGCAGGATTCCCGGAAAGGAAACAATGACATCGTTTATGCGCATCAGGATTTCGTCAATCCATCCGCCAAAATACCCGGTGAACGCACCGACGAGGACGCCAATGGTTCCGCCGAGCAGCAGAGTAGCGAAAGCGACGAAGAAGGTTGTACCGGTTCCTTTTAAGACGCGGCTGAAAATATCGCGTCCAAAGTGATCGCAGCCGAACGGGTGCGACAGAGAGGGAGCAGCAAACTTGGCTGCGCCGTTCATTGCATCCGGGTCGTACGGTGTGTAGAAAAAGCCGATCAGAAGAAACAGAAGCATAAAAGCGGTGAGAACAGCTCCGATGATCAGCGTGAGATTGCGTTTCTTTTTCATAATGAAAACCCTTTCCTTTGTCGTGGGCGGCTCCCCATGACCTTTCGGTCGCGGGAGCTGATGATCGAAAGCTCCCGTCAGTCTTTTACGCGGATACGCGGATCAATTCTGCCATACAGCAGATCTACCACGAAATTGATGATAATAATGAGGGCGGCGATCAGTACAAGGATGCCCTGAACCACGGGGTAATCGCGGTTGGAGATCGAAGTGATCAGAAGATTGCCCATGCCCGGAATCGAAAAAACCTGTTCCAGAATAATGCTGTTTGCCACAATATCTGCGATTGTCATGCCCCAGAAGGTCAGTACCGGAATCAGGGCGTTTTTCAGCACATGGTGATACATAACACGGCGTGTACTGTTTCCGCGGGAATAGGCGGTGCGCACATAGTCGGCATCGAGCTGCGAGAGCACAGAGCTGCGCAGCATTTTGACAGCCATGGAACAGCGCGGAAGTGCAATGGCGGCAGACGGTGCAACAAGATAACCGATAAAACCGGAAAAATTTTCAGAAATCGGCACATAGGCGCCCGGCTGAAACCATTTGAGAATCAGACCGAAAAGATACGTGATCAGAATACCGATGAAAAATCCCGGCACAGACATGATCACCTGATTGATCGTCATGATCAGCCGGTCCAGATGGCCTCCGGCGTGCTGTGCTGTGAAAATGCCGATGGGAATCGAGACAACAAGGATCATCAGGAATGCGATAACGGTGATAGCGATGGTAATCGGAACTTTATCGCGGATCAGTTCTCCGACCGGCATCGAGTACGAATACGAGGTGCCGAGATCTCCATGAAAAAAGCCGGTTACCCACGAAGCATACCGTTCCAGAACCGGCCGATCCAGTCCCATTTCCTTTTGCAGAGCCTCAATCCGCTCCGGCGTCGCCTCCGTGCCAAGCTGCGATTTTGCCGCATCTCCGGGTATGACGGAAAAGGCAAAGAACGATAAAAAGGATACAAGAAGCAGCGTAAGAAGGAGAGAGCCGAATTTCTTTGCAATGTATTTCATGAATGGAAATTCCTCCTTGTGTAATGTAGGATACTCCGGGAATTTTTCCCGGCTTATAAAAGCAGGCACAGAAAAGCTTCGGGCGTATCGGCTGAAGGTTTTCGTGCACGTCATTTTTATTGTAGACAATGCAGGTGTAAATAGCAAGATAAAATTGGAATATCTCGAATTACAGAATAACAGGAAAAGGCCTCTTGCATAACCGGTGCGGATGATGCAAAAAGCCTTTGATAAATTGCCTTCGATAAATCCCCTGTTTAGTTTTCCATTTCCCGTCCGAGGTACGTTGCAGCTACCTGGAGGAGCTTCTTTTCCGTGTCGCCCAGCAGGGACTCCCTGTCTTTGCCGCAGAGAATGACCGAACCGATGGCATCACCGGAGGAGAGAATCGGAAAAATGAGCTCCGGCAGAGGAGTAGTATTGTCTGTGTTTTCCAAAATTGAAAAATAAGCCTTTTCACCGGGACGCGCAAGTACTGTTTTCCGGTTCAGAATCGCCTCCTCCAGCCGGCTGCTGATGGACTTGCCAAGATAATTTTTCTGTTCCGGCCCGTTTGCCGCTACAATCTGTTCCTGATCCGAAACACAGACGAGACATCCGGTCACCGTTGAAATCGATTTTGTAAACCCTGCTGCGCATTCCGCCAGCTCTTCGATCGGTGAGTATTTCTTCAGGATAATCTCACCTTCCCGTCCGGTATAAATTTCCATGGCCTGTCCCTCCCGGATCCGCATCGTGCGCCGGATTTCCTTGGGAACCACTACACGCCCCAGATCATCAATCCTTCGAACAATTCCCGTCGCTTTCATATGAAAAATTCCTCCTGTTTCCGCAATGTACTTTCCATAATTTGTACTGTATGGGTAGTATGTGGAAAAACAGGTGGAATTATGCATGGAAAAAAGAAACAGTATTTCCGCTGTTTGCAGCAATTTCGGAAAAATACAGTGGAACAGCAGTGGTTAGTCTGGTTGCTCCTTTTACAGAAGGCTGCGGTCTTTTCCGAGATAGAACAAAGCGATTGTATCCGGTCCGACGTGGCTGCCGGTGCAGAAATCGTAAGAAGTATTGATAAACTCACGCACCTTCACTCTTTTCTGGATTTCTTCCATCATATAAAGAGATTCCTCATAGGCATCTGCATGTGCGATTCCGACGATCTGCTTTTCCGGTTCTTCGATCGTTTCACAGAAAAGACGAATCAGTTCATTTAAAACGGCCTTGCGTCCTCGGACATTCTTGTAGGAAACAATATAGCCATCTTCACTTCCACGCAGAATCGGTTTGATTTTCAGCATATTTCCGACCACAGCGACACTTCCCTTGATTCTTCCGGTACGGGAAAGATATTTCAGATCGCCGACGGTGAAAACACCGTTCATTTTGCTAACGTAGGTTTCCAGAAGATCTGCCGCTTCGTCTACGTTCATGCCCCGATCGCGCATTTCGCTGGCATAGATGGCGAGGATGCCCTGTGCAAGAGAGGCATTCAGGGAATCGACGAGGCGGATTTTACGTTTTCCGCCGTATTCCTCAAGAAGCTCCTCGGCAGCAAGTCTTGCGGAGTTATAAGTTCCGCTGATGTTTTTGCTTAAGGAAAGATAGATGACATCCTGATCTGCCTCAAGAGCGGTGCGGAACGCATCCGCAAAATTTGCGGTGCTGATCAGTCCGGTCTTGATTTCACAGCCGGTGCGCATGGCATTGTAATATTCTTTTCCTTTTGCAAGCTCCTCTTCCGGTGACAGATCCGGGTCGAAGCAGACCAGCTCTTTTCCATTCACAAGATTGACGAAAGAAACGACATGGATATCGTATTTTTTCGCAGTAACAGCAGGCAGATTTGCCGCTGAATCAACAAAAACCTGAAACATAAATAAAATTCTCCTTTGTAGTGTAAATGTCCCCCAAAATGATGTAACTTTTGATAAGCATTGTAGCACATTGTATCACCAAAGAAGAGAGATTTCAATGGAAGATAGACAACATACTACAAAGGAGTGTGCCGACAAGTTGATTCCTGAAATCATCTGTTTTCGGAAGAAATTTGACCAGGTATCAATGCATAGTAATAATGACCAAAAACGGCAGATGTATTTTTAGTAAAAACCGCTTTTGAAATAAAATCGTTTTATCTATAAATGAGCAAGTTCGTGATTTTGCATAAAAGAAAGACACCTTGATTCTTGATGTTGTATAATGAAAGTGACGAAACAAACATTTGCAACATTTACGAAAGAAGGTGCCTCTTGCAAATACTATACATCATTCTTTATTCATATACAACCAGCTTAAGCAATTAAGGATAGAGTAAACTTACTGTCAGTTGGAGAGTTGCAGAAGATTCCCTGCTATGAACTTGACCAGATTGTTTTCTCATAGTCTACTTCTCCCACAGTGTTTTGGTAGCATTTCGTATTTGCTGAAGGTACATGAAAGTGTTCTCCTGTTAAATAATATTCTGTAAGTTATTTTCTATAGATATCCGCTGATAGTAGGTATCTATGATATCCTGCAAAGTAATCGTATTCATTTTTTCTTCGGCAGCCTTTTGAATTTCATTATAAAATCCCTGCAAAGATAACTGAATGTTAATGCCAACGCCACAATCTGGATTGGTATGAGTATCTAAATGAAGCAATGGTTTATCACCTTCAACTGCTTTATAAATATCCAGCAATGTAATCTGATCGGCTGGTTTTGAAAGAGAAGGACGGGCATGTCCGGCTACACTGGTCATAAGTTCCGCTTTTTTTAGTTTTAACATAAGCTGGCGTACAAAGCCGGGATTTGTATGGACACTTTCTGCAATTGAGGCACTGGAGAGGGATTTTTCCTGGTTGATAGCAATCAGAACCATCACATGAACAGTATCACTTAATTTCGTTGAATATTTCATGATAAGAAACTCCTTGTAGTATGATATAATGATCTTGTTTTCACGTTTTTGGGATGAAAATATTTCTGGTTTGTTTAAAACATCCTAAGTTCTCAACAGTTCTTTTTAATGTGTTGATAAACTGTGCATTTTTTAATGCTTTGATGATTGTAAATAATATAATTACAACTATAATGGAGATTAAAGGAAAAGTCAACACAGATACTATAAATGCTCACAAAGGAGAACTTATGGAATACAAAAATCAAACAGAAAATCGTGCATTTCAGGAAATGTTGCAGGCAGCAGTAAAACGGCTGCAAAATCGTTCCGGAGAGGAGATTGCTGCAAAAAGCGGGGCTGTTTTTCATAGCAGCCGGAATGTGCTTGAAGTACTGAGTTTTTATGAAACAATTGAAATTCAACTCCCTGAGTTTCGTATTAACTCAAACGTGGACGAATGGCATTATCTGACATTGCTGCATTATCTGGATATGGCCGATGGCACAGAAGGCTCACAGAAGCTCATTACTTTTGGTAACCTGAAAGATGGATTGATTCGGGGAACCAAGTTTGACCGGACTGCAGAGCAGAAACTGGAAAAGCTTTTGCAGGATAAAGATCCTGAGAAAATTCAGAAAGCATGTAAAAACCTGGGTGCAGAATTCACAGAAACAAAGGCGGATCTGTGTGCTGTTTTTCCAGTTCTGCCAAGATATCCGGTAACTTTAAAGATATGGTTTGCAGATGAAGAATTTCCTGCATCTGGCAAAATATTTCTTCAGGATCATGCCGATCATTATCTGAGTGTAGAAGATGCGGTAACAGTTGGAGAAATTTTGCTGCAAAAATTATCGGAAGCATTTTCTTCTCTCTGATCATGAATCAGAAAACTTTCCAGCCCGGATTTGATAAATTTGTCGATTACTGTCTGAATCTGTTTCCAGTCATTACAATGATTGCGGAGCATCAGTCTGTTGATGGAAAGGCAGCCATTCATTTGAAAATAAAAAACCGATTCTGCCTGTTCAAAGGTCAGGAGGCTGTGTGACATAAGCCAGGTCACATAGCCTTCTTTTGTATTTTCTGCTATTTTTTCCAGAAGAATAGGGGCAATTGCATCATCCAGAAACAGTGCCCTGTATTGTGATTCCATCTGTATTTTCTGACAGAACGGATAGGAACAGCTTTTTTGATTTAGACAGAATAAATGATCTACAGTTGTTAACATATCCTGAGTCATATCATTAAAAATATCTGATAATACATCATAGATATCGTAGTAATGAAGATAAAAAGTGCCACGGTTGATTTCAGCATTTTTGCAGACCTCTGTAACTGTAATTTTCGTAAAACTTTTCTGATTTAACAACTCTAAGAACGTATCTTTTATGGTTTGCCTGGTATAGCGGGTACGGCGATCTTGTTTTCTCGTTTTTTCTGACATTATATACTCCTGTATTAGTTAGTATCATATAATTTCTCAACAATTTTTCTGATGTGTTGAGTAACCATACAAATCTCACAGACTGATTATTGTAATTTATATAGTAACAACTATAATGAGGTTTAAAGAAAAAGTCAACAGATTGTTCAGAATTTTAGGAGGAAAAATATGGGACATGTAATTGCAGTATCAGGAAAAGGTGGCGTAGGAAAAACAACTCTTTGTGGATTGTTGATCCAGTATTTATGTGAAAGCGGAAAACGTCCGGTCCTAGCGGTGGATGCAGATGCAAATGCAAATTTGAACGAAGTGCTCGGTGTTGAGCCGGAGGTCACACTTGGGGAGCTGAGAGAAGAAATTGAGCGGGCAGGCATAGACCCACGATATCAGATTCCCTCCGGTATGACAAAACAGGCATATCTGGAAATGCGTCTTTCTGATGCGATTGCAGAAGAAGACGATTATGATTTGATGGTAATGGGACGAACCCAGGGACAGGGCTGCTATTGTTTTGTAAATGGCCTTGTACAGACCCAGGTTCAGAAACTGCAAAGCCATTATCCATATATTGTGGTTGATAACGAAGCGGGTATGGAACACATCAGCAGAGGAATTCTGCCAATGATGGAAGTTGCGATTCTTGTGAGTGACTGTTCCAGAAGAGGTGTTCAGGCAGCCGGACGTATTGCAAAGCTGATGAATGAATTAAACTTTAAACCACAGAAAACTGGATTAATCGTGAATCGTGTTCCGGATGGAAAACTGGATGCCGGAACTCTGGAAGAAATCCGAAATCAGGGATTGGAACTGTTAGGCGTTGTACCACATGATGACCAGGTATATCAGTATGACTGTGATGGAAAGCCGATCATACGGCTTCCGAAAGATTCTCCTGTAAGAAGTGCACTGGGAGAAATTGTAAAGAAGTTAGGATTGTGAGTTGGAGGATTGAAAGTTTGAAGATTGAGTAAACAGAAATATTATCTGATTTGATATAACCAATTGCAAAGAAAGGAAAATCTTCATGAGAAATCATTGGACAGAAATAGAAAAATATTTAGAAGACCAGAAGATAGCGCAGGAACTAATTGGAGAACTGAGAGATTTTCACATGCGTTATGAGGTAGAGGATCAGGTAAAGGAACGGGTAGAAAAACCGGATATCCTGTTTTATGGGAAAAAGATTCTGGAAATGTCAATAGCAGCGCTTCTTCAGGGAGATAACCTGTTACTTTCCGGTGCGAAAGCTACAGGGAAAAATGTACTATGTGAGACACTGGCATGGATATTCGGAAGACCGGAATACGACATTTCTTTTCATGTAAATACAGACAGTGCCGATCTGATTGGAACGGATACCTTTATAAATAATGAGGTTCGCCTTCGGAAAGGCCCCATCTACCAATGCGCGGAATTTGGAGGATTTGGAATCCTGGACGAAATCAATATGGCAAAAAATGATGCGGTTTCTGTACTGCATGCCACACTGGATCATCGGCGCAGAATCGATATTCCAGGATATAACAGGATTTTACTTCATCCGGCAACACGATTTATCGGCACGATGAATTATGGTTACGCAGGTACCAGAGAGCTAAATGAAGCATTGGTTTCAAGGTTTATGGTAATCGATATGCCTGAAATGGATGAGGATAGTGTTCTTTTTGTATTAAGGCAACATTTTCCAGATGGGGAAAAAAGTGCACTGAAAGCTTTTGCAGGACTGTTTCTGGATTTGCAGATCAAAGCTTACCATGGAGAAATCTCAACAAAATCTCTTGACCTGAGAGGATTGGTTTCTGCTGTAAAAGCAACAAGAAGCGGACTTTCTCCAATTGATGCAATCCAGATGGGAATCATAAATAAAAGTTTTGATGTATTTGAAAAAGAGATCGTAGAAGATGTGGTTTCTACCAGAATCCCATCTTCCTGGACCGGAAAAGACATATGGGGGTAAACTTGTATGGAGGATGTCAGATGGCCGGCGGAACAACTGGAAGAACATCATCTGGAGATCAGCAATCGTATCAGAAATCTTTTTTGGACAGTCAGTGGTGATTATGATACGGAATTTGAACCGGACACAGAAAAATATGTTTATTCAAAACAAACGGTTCTGTATGAGGCAGTGAAACAGGGTGCCTTTGCACGATATTTTGATCAGAAGAAACTTGGCATGTATTTGATGAAAAAAATACATTTTTCTGCTGGAGAAGATATGCTTTTGCCTCTTGCTGGATTATGCATGGATGCTGCAGTGAATCGTTTTATCATTCGAGAACGTTTGGGAACAAAGGAAATCAGAGAACAGGCGTTCAGAGAATTGGAAAAGGCCGAGGAAGAACAGGTATCAGACAAAGCTGGAACAGACCTGATTCACAGGATTAGGCTTCTGTATATAAGGCATGTTCTGGAGAACACAGACGATAAGGGAATGGATCCACAGGCAGAGATTGCATTGTACAAGATTCTTTCTCTGAAGGATGCGGAAAATACGGAAGATGTCATAAACGTGATAGATGAGATTTATAATCATGTTCTGGATCCCTCTTTTGAAAAAAGGAATGGAAATCTGGAGAAGATTCTGAATTTACCGGATATGGCATTAGCCAATGACGCGTGGCAGGAATGCATGACGGATGAACAGATGGAAGACATCATTCAAAAATATCTTTCTAATCTCAAAAAAAAGATGATGAGTCTGGATATCAGAAACAAAAAGAAAAAAAGATTTTATTTCTCTCCGGAAAATGAAGAAGTTCCGGAAAGCTCGGAGAATATAAATCCACAGGCAGTGCGACGGATACGGGAATATGTGGAACTGAATTACGGAAAATCGTATCTAAGTGAATCGGAGCAGGCCAGAGTCAACCGGAAATTTTGTACAGGAATCCACAAAAACTGTATCCTGTATCTTACAGATGGAATTTTACAGAACCCTGTGATAAAAAATAATCAATACCGTTTTTCTCAGCTGCAGTTTGAAAAAAATAAAGCTTATTATGGAAATAATCACTGGATCATCAAAAGAAATATTTCTGTGTTGGCAGAGTCACTGAAACGGGCACTTATAATCCGAAAGGATGATTTTGTCAGCAGATCTGATGCGGGGCAGCTTGTTCCTGAAAGGTTATGGAAAATTGGAAGAACAGACGATGACAAGTTATTTAATAGAAAAAAGAGATCTGACGATTCTGAGTTTGTAATAGACGTCCTGATTGATTCCAGTGGTTCCCAGGCTGACAGACAGGCTCAGGTAGCGGCGCAGGGATATATTATCAGTGAAGCATTAAGCCAGGCAGGAATTCCTCATCGGGTGACAGGATACTGTGCTTTCTGGGGATATACAGTACTTCAGAGATTTCGGGATTATGAAGATCCAAGGGAAACAAATGAAAGAATCTTTCAATTTCGTGCATATGCCAATAACAGAGATGGGCTTGCACTGAAAACAGTCGGTTCCTCTCTCATGGAGCGACCGGAAAAAAATAAGATTTTAATCGTATTAAGTGATGGAAAACCCTGTGATATGAGCATACAACGACCAGGAACCCGCCAGCCCAAGATCTATGACGGAGAAAAAGCTGTGAAAGATACTGCATATGAGGTACGTCGGGCCAGAAATCAGGGAATTTTCGTAATTGGTATTTTTGCAGGGAATGAAGAAGAGCTCTCCGTGGAAAAGAGAATCTATGGAAAAGACTTTGCCTATATTCGTAATATCAGCAATTTTTCCCGTATAGTAGGAACTTTTTTACGAAGACAAATTGATATGGAATGAAAATGGAGGAATCACTATGGGTAAAATTGAATTTTCCAATTGCCAGGATGTAAGAAATCAGAAAAGGATACAGGAATTAGATTGTCCACGCTGTCATGAACCGGGAGGCATTGA
Organism: Blautia sp. AF26-2; assembly: GCF_003460955.1. NCBI lineage: Bacteria > Bacillati > Bacillota > Clostridia > Lachnospirales > Lachnospiraceae > Blautia > Blautia sp. AF26-2. The sequence goes on from NZ_QTWD01000005.1 coordinate 169,223, forward strand.
AGCCTTTGTGAAAGACGGGATACTTGCAGAGGACGGAGTATGTGATAACTGCGGATATATTCTTCCAGAAGGAACAGAACTGGAGGAAGTGGAGTAAGACAGTTTGAAGTATGGTCATATGTAATGCTTATTATTTAGAAAAAAGAAAAGGAGTAAAGATAGAGATGAAAATAGCAGTTTGCGGAAAAGGTGGATGTGGAAAAAGTACAGTAACCAGTCTTTTGGCTAAGGCTTTAGCCAGACGAGGAAAAGAAATTTTGGTAATTGATTCCGATGAATCTAATTATGGTCTACACCGACAGCTGGGTATGAAGCTTCCCAGAGATTTTACAGACTATTTCGGTGGTAAGCAAAATGTTTTAAATGATATGATGTTATCAAAATTTACTCATCAGTTTTTTGAGGAAACCTGGACTATAGATGATATACCGGAAGATTATTATAGTCTGAAGGACGGTGTAAAACTGATGACCAGTGGAAAAATTCATCAGGCAAATGAAGGGTGTTCTTGTGCTATGGGAACTGTTATGACTCAATTTATCCAAAATCTCAGGCTTACAGAAGACCAATTTGCGCTAATGGATATGGAGGCTGGTATTGAACACTTTGGACGTGGAATTGATAACGGTGTAGATTTGATATTGATAATCATAGATCCATCCTATGAATCCCTACAGCTTTCCAAAAAAATCGGGGAATTATCGGAAAGTATTCAAAAACCATTTTATTACGTTCTCAATAAAGTAACAAAAGAGAATCAGGAAATGATGTATGAAGCTGTATGGAATTCAAGTCGAGTCGCTGTATCTCTTAGTGCGGATCCTGGTATTATGGGAGAGGGACTGATGGGGAAAGAACTATCAGAAAAACCAGATGCTATTGAAAACTTAACAGAATTTCTACTTTCTATTTAACAGAATAAGGAGATTTAGGTGGGTATAGGATGATACAGATTGCAATTGTGGAAGATGAAGAAATTTACGTAAAACAATTAACAGAGTATATCCGGAAATATCAAACGGAAAGGGGAAGATCAATAAAGGTTACGGTATTTGGTGATGGAGAAGATATAGATGATCAGATTAAAAAATCAAGTACAAACAAATAAGTATATTCCATCTTGGGCGTAATTTAAGTTTCGCTAAGTTTCACTCATATAGGTGTCTGTGCACAGCTCGGGAATAAATTCCCTCGCTGTCGGGCTGTCGCCCTATACATTTCCATGAAAAAGCCCTCTTTATCAAGCAAGCTTGAACGAGGGCTTTTCGCGTAAATGTGCATGACTCGTAGCGTTCACACAATCTTCACAAAATTATTAGCACTCGCCTCTTGACAGTGCTAATAATAAGTGTTATATTACAGCTAGAACAAAGGAAGAGGGATACAAAGAGAGGAAAAGAAGAAAACCTCCGGTATCCGGAAGCCTTTCCGTTCCAAAGAAACAGGTAAACAAAAAGATCCGGTGAAAAGAAAAACCGGAGAAAAAGCATGGATCAGGTTCCATGAGAAGAATAAGAAGGAGCGATGACTTATGTTAATGCCTAGTATTTTTGGAGAAAATTTATTTGATGACTTTTTCAACGATTTTCCGTTCTATGATTATGACAAAGAGATGAAGAATACAGAAAAGAAACTGTATGGCCGCAAAGCCAGCCATGTGATGAAAACAGATATTCGCGAGCTGGATAATGGCTACGAGGTAGTGGTTGACCTTCCGGGCTTCACGAAAGATGAAGTTCAGGCCACACTGGAAAATGGTTATCTGACCATCAGTGCAGAGAAAGGTCTTGACAAAGACGAGAAAGAAAAAGAGAACGGCCGCTACATCCGTAAAGAGCGTTACGCAGGTGCATGCAGCAGAAGCTTCTATGTAGGTGAAGATATTACCGAAGAGGATATCAAGGCTGAATTTAAACACGGTCTGCTGAAACTCTTCGTACCGAAGAAGGAAGCAAAACCGGCTGTGGAGCAGAAAAAGACAATCTCCATTGAAGGATAAAAGAAAAAAAGCAAAAGCGTTTGCCGCCCGGGAATGTTAAAATTCCCGGGCGGCAAAATTTTTATCTTTTCTGGTACATCCCGAGGGAAAGAATCCGGAATACGCGGGCGGATATACGTGATTTTCGGATTCGGAAAATAAATTGTATACAATAATGTACTTGCTATTTGGGAACAGGTCGGATACAATAGGCGTGACAATTACAAAATGAGAGAACTCGTATCAAAAGGAGAAATCATGAAGAAAAGAAGAAGCGTACTTGCGCTGCTTTTAGTTGCAGCTCTTACTGTTGTACTTGGCGGATGCCAGGATGGCAAGGATGGGAAAGCAGATTCTTCCGATACCACAAGTTCTCAGGTATCAACGGAATCAACCCCGACAGGGGAACCTGTTATGGGAGGTTCCATCACGGTAGGAATTCCTCAGGACATTGAGGATAGTCTTGACCCACACAAATCTGTTGCGGCAGGAACGAAAGAAATCCTATTCAATATTTATGAGGGCCTTGTAAAGCCCGATGAAGAAGGAAATCTGAACGATGCGGTGGCAGAGAGTCATTCGATCTCGGAGGATGGAAAGGTTTATACCTTCAAGCTCCGGAATGGTGTCAAATTCCACGATGGAACGACCGTCACTGCAGAGGATGTAAAATATTCAATCGAACGCTGTGCGGGTATCAACGGAGACGGAACGCCTCTGGTAGAGGCATTTTCCAATGTGGACAAGGTTGAAATTCCGGACGAGAGCACGATCGACATCTATTTAAAAGAGGCAGACACCGAGTTTCTTGCCTATCTGACGGTAGCGATTGTACCTGAGCATGTGGAAGATCTGGAAGCAGATCCGGTCGGAACAGGCCCGTTCCACTATGTATCACGGTCCCCGCAGGAAAACATTGTCCTTGAAAAATTCAGCGATTACTGGGATACGGAAAATCAGGCGTATCTGGACAAGGTAACATTTCGAATTGTCAAGGACAGCAATGCAGTCGTAACAAACCTGAAATCCGGTACACTGGACATGTATGCACGTCTCAGTTCCACACAGACAGCGCAGCTTGCCGAAGATTCCGATTTTACGATTTATGACGGCGGTATGAACCTGGTACAGGCGCTGTATCTGAACAATGCCGTGGAACCGCTCAACAATGTGAAGGTGCGCCAGGCGCTGTGCTATGCGGCAAACCGCCAGGAAGTGCTGGATATGATTGCGGACGGAAAAGGAACGATCATCGGAAGCAGCATGTTCCCGGCATTTGGAAAATATTATGTGCCGGAACTGTCAGAGCGATATAATCAGGATATTGAGAAGGCAAAAGAACTGTTAAAAGAAGCCGGATACCCAGATGGATTTGAGCTTACGATTACAGTGCCGAACAATTATCAGCAGCATATCGATACAGCCCAGGTTCTGGTAGAGCAGCTTAAAGCGATCGGTGTTACTGCCAAAATTCAGCAGGTCGAGTGGGACAGCTGGCTGTCGGATGTATATGCAGACCGGAAGTTCCAGTCCACGGTTGTCGGCGTTGATGCGGCATATCTGACCGGACGCGCGTTGCTGGAACGGTTTACCTCAACATCATCCAAGAACTTTATCAACTACAGCAACGAAGAGTATGATAAACTGTATCAGCAGGTTAAGACCAGCACGGATGAAGAGGAGCAGGTTGAGATTTACAAAAAAATGGAAACACTGCTCTGTGACGATGCGGCAAACCTGTATATCGAGGATATGGCATGTGAGGTTGCACTTCGGAGCGATTTTGCGGGCTATCGGTTCTATCCGCTGTATGTGCAGGATATGGCGAAAATTTATAAAGTAAAATAGTAGCTATTCCGTTACGGCTCGCTGGGTACCGGTGGGCGGTAACGCTATTTCAGGCAGGAAAAAGAAAAACTCTCATTCGATTGTCAAATCTGCCTGAAAAGAGATAAAATCTGAAAAAACAGAGAAAAAGCGGCGCAGAATTGCTGAAAAGAAGCAGTCTGCGTTGCTTTTTCTCTCTGTCGATAGAATCTCCGAAAATATGTTAGGCTTGACTTTTTTTTCAACACTGCCTACTATAGAAAAAGACAGAAAAAACATAAGGGCTTCGCGGCGATGCGTGAGGCCCTTTTTATCTAAGCTAATGTTTCTGAATGTATTGTGGAAAGAAGGGGAACCCATGACAGATTTTCTGGTAAGATGTTTTGTAAAAGAGTATGAGAACACTGACAATGCGGATGTGCGGACGAGATATGGTATTTTATCCAGTATGGTAGGAATCTGCTGCAATGTATTGCTGTTTGCCGCCAAGCTGCTGATCGGTGTTGGGATGCATTCTCTGGCGATCATGGCGGATGCGTTCAATAACCTTTCCGATGCGGCATCTTCGGTCATCAGCTTTGTTGGTGTCAAGATGGCAAACAAACCGGCCGACAAAGAGCATCCGTTCGGGCATGGACGGATCGAGTATATTGCAGCGCTGATCGTTTCGTTTCTGGTTATTGAAGTCGGCTTTACGTTTTTAAAGAGCTCCCTGGAGAAAATTCGCAATCCGGAAGAGATCACATTTCAGATGGTTCCGTTTTTGATTCTGGTGCTCTCGGTTGGTGTAAAGCTGTGGATGGCGCTTTTCAACCGAAAACTGGGAAACCGCATTCAGTCGAAGGTGATGCTGGCAACGTCGGCGGATTCCATGGGCGACGTGATCACGACGAGCGCAACGATCGCTTCTATATTGATCTGCCATTTCCTTTCGGTTAATATCGACGCAATCGCAGGACTTGTTGTGGCGGTACTCGTTATGTGGTCCGGTATTTCCATTGCAAAAGATACATTGGAACCGCTGATCGGGCAGGGCGCGGATCCGGATCTGTATGCACGGATCATGAAAGAGGTTGCTTCCTATGAAGGAATTGTAGGAACCCATGATCTGATTGTCCACAACTACGGGCCTGGCAGAAGTATGGCATCGATCCATGCGGAGGTGCCGCGAGATGTCGATATCGAGGTATCGCATGATATTATCGACCGCATTGAACATGAGGTCGGCAAAAAATTGGGGATTCTGCTGGTCATCCACATGGATCCGGTGGAGATCCACGATGCGACGGTTCTTGCGACAAAGGAGAAGGTAAGAAACGTAATTTCCATTCTCGATCCGGAGCTTTCCTTCCACGATTTCCGTATGATCAACGGGGCGGAGAAAAAGAAGCTGATTTTTGATCTTGAAATCCCGTATTCTTATAAGAAGAAAGACTGTGATCGCGTGATCGGGCAGATCGGGGCGCTGATGAAGGAAATGGATGAGAAGTATGAATGCGTCGTCAACATCGACAAAAAATACGTGGCGGGAGAGTGACAACGGCCGGGTTGAGCCGTCAAATCCCTTCCAAAATGTTCCAAAAGTCAGTTTTTTGAAAAAAATAAAAAAATTTCAAAAAAGGTGTTGACTTTTCTCTTGCGATAGTGTATTATACATTTTGTCGCAAGGCAATGGGCTATCGCCAAACGGTAAGGCAACGGACTCTGACTCCGTCAGTTCCTGGTTCGAATCCAGGTAGCCCAGCTCATTGAAAGGTCTCAGGTCTCGTACCTGAGGCCTTTTTCGATGCTCAAAAACAAATACAGCAGGAGGAACAAACGATGAAGTATTCCTTTACGAGCAGAATCCGCTACAGCGAAATCGGTGAGGACGGAAATCTCACCCTGCCGGGGCTGATCAATTACTTTCAGGACTGCAGTACCTTCCAGTCGGAAGCGATCGGCGAGGGCGTTGCGGAGCTCAAAAAACGAGGCTGCGCCTGGGTGCTGTCCGCGTGGCAGATTCATGTGCGCCGCTATCCATCCCTCGGTGAAGCGGTAAAAATCACTACATGGGCGAGCGGCTTCAAAGGATTTCTTGGCATGCGTAACTTCACGATGGAAACAGAAGACGGCGAAATGCTCGCCTGTGCCAACTCCATCTGGTCTTACGTCAATATGGAAACGGGTCATCCCGTCCGCGCACCGAAAGAGACGACAGACGCCTACGGCATTGACGATCCGATCGGCGAGGATTTCGGCGAGCGCAAAGTGAAAATGCCGGAAGCAGATTTCATCGGCGAACCGTTCCCGGTGCGGCCGCACAACCTCGATACGAACCACCACGTCAATAACGCACAGTTCATTTCCCTTGCCGGTGAATGCCTTCCGAAGAACTTCACCGTGCGCCGGATGCGCGCCGAATACAAACAGCAGGCGCACCTCGGCGATGTCCTGCATCCGCTGCGCGCCGAGACGGAAAACGGCTGTTTTATCTCGCTGAACGATGAAAAAGGACAGCCATACGTAGTTGTGGAATTTCAATGATTGTGGTACAATCGGAAAGAATAAGATACGATACGAACGTAATAAACACAATGAGGAAAGGGGAATTTGCCATGAGAGCGCAGAACCTTACACTGTTAACCGATTTATATGAACTTACCATGATGCAGGGCTACTACGAGAACCCGTCCGATCAGATCGTGGTATTTGATGCATTTTACAGAAAGAATCCATGCGGCGGCGCATACGCCGTATGTGCAGGACTTGAGCAGGTAATCGAGTATGTCCGCGATCTTCACTTTTCACCGGATGACATCGACTATCTCCGTTCCCTCCATATTTTCAACGATGATTTCCTGGAGTATTTAAGAGGCTTCCATTTCACCGGAGATATCTATGCGATCCCGGAAGGAACCGTCGTATTCCCAAGAGAACCGCTCTTAAAAGTTGTCGCTCCGATCATGGAGGCACAGCTTGTAGAGACCGCGATTCTGAACATGATCAACCATCAGAGCCTGATCGCGACGAAAGCATCCCGCGTTGTTTACGCGGCAAAGGGCGACGGCATCATGGAGTTTGGACTCCGCCGTGCACAGGGACCGGATGCCGGTATCTACGGCGCGCGTGCTGCCATGATCGGCGGCTGCATCGGAACCTCCAATGTCCTGACCGGACAGATGTTTGACGTTCCAGTCAAGGGAACCCACGCACACAGCTGGATCATGAGCTTCCCGGATGAGTACACCGCATTCAAAACGTATGCGAAAATGTATCCGGAAGCCTGCATTCTTCTCGTAGACACCTACGATGTTCTCGAATCCGGTGTTCCGAATGCGATCCGCGTCTTCAAAGAGATGAGAGCAGAGGGCTTACCGATGAAGGGCTACGGCATCCGCATCGACAGCGGTGACCTGGCTTACCTGTCGAAAAAAGCATATCAGATGCTCGAGGCAGAAGGTTTCGGCGATGCCATCATTTCCGCATCCAGTGATCTCGATGAGTACCTGATCGACAGCCTGAAAACCCAGGGTGCGAAGATCAATTCCTGGGGCGTCGGCACCAACCTGATCACATCCGGTGACTGGCCGGCATTCGGCGGCGTTTACAAGCTGGCAGCAGCAAAAGATAAAGATGACGCAGAATTCACACCGAAGATCAAGCTGTCCGAGAACTCCGAGAAAGTAACAAACCCGGGCAATAAGACGATTTATCGTATTTATGATAAAGAAACCGGAAAGATCCGTGCCGACCTGATCTGCCTCGCAGACGAGACCTTCGACGAGAGCAAAGATATGATCATCTTCGACCCGATCGAGACCTGGAAAAAGACGAAGATCAAAGGCGGAACCTACACCTTACGCGAGCTCCTCGTTCCGATTTTCCAGAAGGGCGCATGCGTCTACACTTCTCCATCCGTCATGGAGATCCGCGACATCTGCACCAGAGAGAAAGATACCCTCTGGGAGGAGTCCAAACGTCTGGTCAATCCGCATGAGGTTTACGTGGATCTGTCCGACAAGCTGTACCACATCAAGAGCGACCTGCTCGAGGAGATGAGCATGAAGGCTCTCGGCGAGCAGTAAGAAAGGAAGTCAAATGTTAAATATAGGAAGAAAGCAAAAGCTGGTAGTAGTAAAGAAAGTAGAATTCGGTATTTATCTTGGGGAGACCCGGGAAGCAGGCGAGAAGGAACGTGTTCTTCTGCCGATCAAACAGGTGCCGGAAGGAACAAAAGAGGGAGATGAGCTGGAAGTATTTCTGTACCGCGATTCCAGCGACCGTCTGATTGCGACAACCAGAGAGCCGAAGCTGGTGCTTGGAGAGCTGGCTGTCTTAAACGTAGCTGCTACCGGAAAGATCGGAGCATTTCTGGACTGGGGTCTGGAAAAAGATCTGTTTCTTCCGTTTAAACAGCAGACCCGCCGCCTCCATCCAGGTGATGAGGTTCTGGTTTCCCTCTACATCGACAAGAGCGACCGTCTCTGCGCAACGATGAAGGTTTACCATTTCCTGAAAACCAATTCTCCGTACGTCGTAGGCGATATCGTAAAGGGAAGAATCTACGAGATCAGCGGAAACTTCGGCGTTTTCGTTGCTGTTGATGACCGCTACTCCGGCCTGATTCCAAAGAGAGAAGCACAGGCAGACTATCATGTCGGCCAGGAACTTGAGTGCCGCGTTACAGAAGTCAAAGAGGACGGAAAACTCTCCCTGTCCGCACGCGGAAAAGCGTACGAGCAGATCGCAATCGATGCAGAGAGCGTTCTTTCTGTGATCGAGGAATTTGCAGGTGTCCTTCCATTTGATGACAAAGCATCACCGGAAGTGATTCAGAGAGAATTCGGCCTCAGCAAAGCAGCATTTAAGCGCGCGGTCGGCCATCTGATGAAAGAAAAACAGGTTGTCATCCGCGACGGTAAAATCTGGACGGCAGAAAAAGCAAAATAAGAAAAAATCGGGCACTGGACAGGAAGCACATCCTCTCCGGTGTCCGTTTTTTTTGTGTCAGACAGCAGATAAAATTTTGAAATTTTTTCTGCGCCCGGTTTGCGGTTGCGCGAAGAGAGGATTGCGCTTATAATATGATCTATATGACAAAAAATGACACAGGATCTGATGGAGAGCGATGAAGAAAAAGAAAAGTAAGAAAAAAACATCTTTTATTTCCAAAACCGCAATGACGGTTTTGACGATCATTCTGATTATTCTGTTTTTCTGCATTATGTCGATGGTCGAGAAAATACAGGGAACGGCCCGCGTTGTCAACTATGCCGGTCTGGTGCGCGGAAAAACGCAGCGGATTATCAAGCTGGAGGATGCGGGAGAACCGCAGGATACGATGATTGCAGACATCAACGCTTATATCGACGGTCTGCAGAACGGAAGCAGCGAGCTGGATCTGGTGCGCCTGGATGACCGGGATTTTCAGGATAAGATGACTGAGCTGGCATCGTATTTTGAAGAGCTGAAGGCAGAGATTCTTCTGGTGCGTGAAAAAGGATATGAGAATACCGCGATTATCGAAAAGAGTGAGACCTTTTTCAAAATCTGTGACGAGGCGACGGGCCTTGCGGAAGCGTATTCGCAGAGAATGGCGTCTTCGCTGAAGAAGCTGGAGCAGGTGGTAGTAGGAGATATCATCGGTCTGGTGTTTGTCATCGGCATGGAGCTGATCAAGGCCGTCCGCTATGCGGCGATGAACCGTATTCTGCAGAAGAAAGTCTATCTCGATGAGGCGACGGGCCTGCCAAATAAAAATAAATGCGAAGAGATTCTGGAGGAAAGTGACGGAGGAGAAGAAATTTCCGGCGTGTATGCGGTCTGCGTGTTTGACCTCAACAATCTGCGCACGATCAACAACAGTCTGGGTCACGACAAGGGAGACGAATATATCCGTTCCTTTGCCGTTCAGCTTCGAAAAGCAGTCCCGGAGGAGTATTTCGTCGGAAGAAACGGCGGAGATGAGTTTCTTGCCATTCTGCGCGGACTGAACCGCGAAGAAGTGGAAGCGTGCATGAATCACATCCGCACGCAGACGGCAGAATATTCCCGCCAGCACCCGGAGATGCCGATCAGCTACGCCGGAGGCTATGCACTGTCCACGGAATTTGAAGACTGTGATATCCGGGAACTGTTCCGCCATGCGGACCAGAACATGTATATCGACAAAAACCGCGCGAAGATGGAAGAAGCCGCCGCAGAGCGGAAGATCAGCCTGGAAGCGCTGGACGTCGTAAAGAAAAAGGGATACCATTTTTCCAACTGTATTTACTGCAATGCAAGACAGGACCAGTACCGGATTCTGCGTGCCGTTTCGGGCTTTTTCCTTGCCGAGGACGGCAGCTATACCGGTGCGGCCGAGCATATTGTGCAGGGCATCACGGATGAGGAAAAGAGAAAGGAAATGCGTAGAATGCTGGATCTTACCCATCTGAAGGAGTGCTATCAGAAGGGAGAAGAGAGCGTAGAAATTCTGTACGAGTATCAGGAGGGCAGCGAAGGGGAAGCGCTCTGCCGGGGAAAAGTCACCATTCTGTTCTACGACGCGGCCGAGGATGGCGGACTGCACCATTTTCTGATGGGCTTTGAGCGGTTCCGCTCCAATGAGGAAGCTGCTCGGAATGAAAAAGAACAGCTCGACCAATACTATGAACAGATGAAACAGTCGATCATTGAAAACAGCCACTACGCCGAGGCACTTCTCGAGACGGCCGAGACTGTGTTCACCGTTGATCTGACGAATGATTCGCTGGAGCAGATTTTTTACCACAGCGGGCAGAAGAAATTTGACCTCAATATAGATCTGCCGTGTTCCTACGAGAAATACTGCGGGGAATGCAGTGCGTTTGTCGCGGAGGAGACATTGGAATCATACCGCATTGTGGATTCCTCGAAGAAACTGCTGCAGCGCTTTGAAAACGGAGATAAGCAGGTAGTCGTGGAGTATCAGGAAACAGATGAGTCCGGCAGAAGAATATGGTTGCAGAAGACGGTTCTTATGTCACAGGATACCGTCTACGACCGAAAGACAAAGCGGGAGAGCGTTGTGGTACACGGCATGATCCTTTTCCGTGATACGTCAGAGTTCCACAGCCGGGAAGAGAGGGAGAAGATACAGCTTCAGGATGCCTTTAGAGCTGCAGACAGTGCAAGTCGTGCAAAAACAGAATTTATGAACCGCATGAGCCACGATGTGCGCACGCCGATCAATGGCATTATGGGCATGCTGGATATCATCCGCAAAAACCGGCAGGATGAGGCAAAAGTGGACGACTGCCTCGATAAAATCAATCTTTCCGCAAGCCATCTGCTGGCACTCGTCAACGATGTGCTCGATATGAATAAGCTGGAGTCCGGAAAAGAGACGATCGAGAGCGTTTCTTTTGACCTGACGCATCTGATGGATGATGTGGCATCCCTTGTCAATGCGCAGATTACGGAGATGGGCATTACCCACTGTACGCACCGCGGTGAGCTGACGCACACGAGACTGATCGGCAGTCCGCTGCGCCTGCGGCAGATTATGCTGAATCTCTTCAGCAATGCAATCAAGTACAACAAGCCAGGCGGAATGATCGATACGTATGCGGGCGAAGTCTCCTGCGACGGAACCCGGGTCGTCTACGAGTTCCGCATCATGGACAGCGGTATCGGAATGAGCAGCGAATTTATCGAAAAAGAGCTGTTCCATCCGTTCACACAGGAGAAGTCCGGTGCGAGAACGCAGTACAAGGGAACGGGCCTTGGCATGTCGATCGTCAAAGAACTGATCGAAAAAATGCAGGGCACGATCGAGGTAACGAGCCAGCAGGGCGTCGGAACGACGTATGTATTCCGGCTTCCGTTTTACATTGACTGCGAGGGACAGCGGATTCAGGAAGTAAAGACACGGATCGCAGGAAAAGAGCTTGTCCGCTTCCACGTTCTGCTTGTCGAGGATAATGAGATCAACATGGAAATCGCCGAGTTTTACCTGACCGATCACGGTGCGACGGTGGAAGAGGCATGGAACGGCCGCGAGGCGGTCGAAAAGTATGCGGCGAATCCGCAGAAATTTGATGTGATTTTAATGGATCTGATGATGCCTGTGATGGGCGGTCTTGAGGCAGCGCGGCAGATCCGCACCATGGAGCTTCCGGAAGCAAAACAAGTCCCGATCATCCCGATGACGGCGCAGTCCTCCGAAGAGAGTAAAGAGGGATGCCGCGCAGCGGGCATGAACAGCCATCTGACCAAGCCGATCGAGCCGGACAGCCTGGTGCAGACGATCTTGGAGACAACGGAACATGCCTTTGGAAAATAGAGGAGAAAACGATGAGTTTTACGCATTTACATGTACATACCGAATACAGCCTTCTGGACGGATCGAACAAGATCAAAGAGTACGTTGCCAGAGTCAAGGAGCTTGGCATGAACAGCGCCGCGATCACCGATCACGGCGTCATGTTCGGCTGTATCGATTTTTATAAAGAAGCCCGCGCGCAGGGCATCAAGCCGATCCTCGGCTGTGAGGTTTACGTGGCGCCGGGTTCCCGTTTCGACCGCGAAACCAGCCGCGGAGAGGACCGGTACTACCATCTGGTTCTGCTGGCGGAAAATAATACGGGCTATTCCAATCTGATGAAGATTGTTTCGGCGGGCTTTATCGATGGATTTTACTATAAGCCGCGTGTCGACATGGAGATTCTGGAAAAGTATCACGAGGGCATTATCGCGCTTTCCGCCTGCCTTGCAGGTGAGGTGGCGCGTGCGATGGTGCGGAACCAGTACGAGATGGGAAAAGAGGCCGCACTGCGGTATGAGAAGATTTTCGGAAAAGGCAATTTCTTCCTGGAACTGCAGGATCACGGCATCTCGGAGCAGCGGATGGTCAATCAGCAGCTGATGCGCCTCTCGGCAGAAACCGGCATCGAGCTGGTGGCGACGAATGATATTCACTACACGTACGCAGAAGATGCGGATTCCCACGATATTCTTCTGTGCCTGCAGACCGGAAAGAAGATCACGGATGAGGACCGCATGCGCTACGAGGGCGGCCAGTATTTCGTGAAATCCGAGGCGGAGATGGCATCGCTCTTCCCGTATGCACCGCAGGCAATCGAAAATACACAGAAAATTGCAGACCGGTGTAATGTGGAGATCGAATTTGGTGTCACAAAACTTCCGAAATTCGATGTGCCGGAAGGATACACTTCCTGGGAATACTTAAATAAGCTCTGCTACGACGGCCTCGAGGAACGGTATTACCCGGCGACGGATGAACTGAAAGCGCGGCTGAAATACGAGCTTGATACGATCAAAACGATGGGTTACGTCGATTACTTCCTGATCGTGTGGGATTTCATCAAATTTGCGCGCGACCACGACATCATGGTCGGACCGGGACGAGGATCGGCGGCCGGAAGTATTGTTTCCTACACCCTTGGCATCACACAGCTGGATCCGATGCGGTACCAGCTCCTGTTCGAGCGTTTCCTGAACCCGGAACGAGTTACCATGCCTGATATCGACGTGGATTTCTGTTTCGAACGCCGCCCGGAGGTCATCGACTATGTAACGAGAAAATACGGCAAGGACCGCGTTGTACAGATCGTCACATTCGGTACACTGGCGGCGCGCGGTGTCATCCGCGATGTCGGCCGTGTGCTGGATATGCCGTATGCACAGGTCGATTCGATTGCGAAGATGATTCCGAATGAACTGAATATCACGATCGACAAGGCACTGCAGATGAACCACGAGCTGCGGGAGCTGTATCAGGGCAATGAAGAGGTTGCACATCTGATCGACATGTCACGGAGACTTGAAGGTCTGCCGCGCCACACGTCGATGCACGCCGCCGGTGTTGTCATCGGCTCGCGTCCGCTGGTGGAATTTGTGCCGCTCTCGCGAGGAAGCGACGGAACGATCGTCACGCAGTTCACGATGACGACGCTCGAGGAACTGGGACTTCTGAAAATGGACTTCTTAGGACTTCGGACCCTGACCGTCATTCAGAATGCGACAAAGCTCGCAGAGCGTTACAGCAATAAGAAAATTGATCTGCTTCACATCGATTACAACGATCCGAAAGTGCTCGGTATGATCGGCGCATCGAAAACGGTCGGTGTGTTCCAGCTCGAGAGTGCGGGAATGAAAAACTTCATGAAGGAGTTAAAACCGCAGAGCCTCGAGGATATCATCGCCGGAATTTCCCTGTACCGTCCGGGCCCGATGGATTTTATTCCGCAGTACATCAAAGGAAAAAACAACCCGGAATCCGTTACGTACGATACACCGCTCTTAAAACCGATTCTGGAGCCGACGTACGGCTGTATCGTCTACCAGGAACAGGTTATGCAGATCGTACAGGCACTGGCGGGCTATTCGCTTGGACGGGCCGATCTGGTGCGCCGTGCGATGTCGAAGAAAAAGGCATCTGTCATGGAAAAAGAGCGCCAGAATTTCGTTTATGGAAACGAGGCCGAGGGCGTGCCGGGCTGTATCAAAAACGGCATTGATGAGAAGACAGCGAACAAGATCTACGACGAGATGATCGACTTCGCGAAATACGCCTTCAACAAATCCCATGCGGCGGCGTACGCGTTCGTATCGTACCAGACGGCATGGCTGAAATACTATTACCCGGTTGAGTTCATGGCGGCTCTGATGACCTCCTGCATCGATAACCCGGGAAAAGTCGCAGAGTATATCTTGAGTTCCCGGCAGATGGGCATTTCCATTCTGCCGCCGGACATCAACCGAAGCGAAGGAAAATTCACGGTAGACGGCCAGGCGATCCGCTATGGCATGGCGGCGGTCAAAGGCATCGGAAAGCCGGTCATGGAGGCGATCGTGGAGGAGCGGAGTGCAAACGGACCGTTCCGCTCGTTAAAGGATTTCGCGGAGCGCCTGAGCGGAAAAGAAGTCAACAAGCGGACCGTCGAGAACTTTATCAAGGCGGGCGCATTCGACTGCTTCGGCGTGACGAGAAAGCAGCTCATGTTCGTCTACGCCAATGTGCTCGATGATGTGGCGCGCGAGAAAAAAGATTCGTTAAGCGGCCAGATGAGTCTGTTTGACTTCGTAGATGAGACGACCAAACGGTCGTATGAAACGGTGTACCCGGATGTCGGAGAATACGAAAAGAGTGATCTTTTGGCGCTCGAAAAAGAGGTGCTCGGCATCTACGTCAGCGGTCATCCGCTCGAGGAGCAGGAGGAGTGCTGGCGGAAGAACATTTCCGCGGTAACGACAGACTTCCAGCCGGATGAGGAGACGGGTTTCCCATCCGTCACCGACGGCGCGAAAGAGATTGTCGGCGGCATTATCACGGATAAAAAAATCAAATATACAAAGAATAACAAGACAATGGCATTTCTCACACTCGAGGACCTCGTCGGCAGTATGGAAATCGTCGTATTCCCGCGCGATTACGAGAAAAACGCACCGATGATGCAGACCGATGCGCGTGTCTTCATCCAGGGCCGTGTTTCCGCGGAGGATGATAAGCCGAGCAAGCTGATCTGCGAGAAAATTTTCCCGTTTGCTGGCATCCCGAAAGAGCTCTGGATCCAGTTCCCGGACAAGGAAACGTACGAGAGAGAAGTGGCGGATCTGTACCAGATGCTGCATGAATCCGACGGCAAGGACAGCGTGATTCTCTACATCAAATCGATCAAAGCGATGAAAAAACTGCCGCCGAGCCGCAATGTGCAGGCAGATGCCCGTCTGGTGGCGTCACTTCAGGCAAAATTCGGTACCGGAAACGTGAAAGTTGTAGAAAAGAGTATTGAAAAAAGGGCCTGAATGCTTTAAAATAAAACTGTGTGTGATTAATAAATAAAACTACTCGTTTATTAATGTGTGTGATGAGATGGAGGAATTCATATGGCAACGACTAACAAGGTAAAGACAATCGGAGTGCTTACCAGCGGTGGTGATGCACCAGGTATGAACGCAGCGATCCGTGCAGCCGTAAGAAGAGGTCTGCAGAAGGGCGTTCAGATGAAAGGTATCCTGAAAGGCTACGACGGACTGATGAACGAAGAAATCATCGACATGACAGCCCGCGATGTATCCGACACCATCGAGCGCGGAGGTACCATCCTTTATACCGCCCGCTGCGCAGAGATGCGTACACCGGAAGGCCAGAAACGTGCTGCAGATGTCTGCAGAAAACACGGCATCGACGGACTGGTAGTTATCGGCGGAGACGGATCTTTTGCAGGAGCGCAGAAACTGGCAGCTCTTGGAATTAACACCGTAGGTGTACCGGGAACCATCGACCTGGATATCGCCTGCACAGAATATACCATCGGTTTTGATACCGCGGTAAACACTGCAATGGAAGCCATTGATAAAGTAAGAGATACTTCCACTTCCCATGAGAGATGCTCGATCATCGAGGTTATGGGACGTAATGCCGGATATATCGCTCTGTGGTGCGGTATCGCAAACGGCGCAGAGGATATTCTTCTTCCGGAGAAATACGATTACGATGAGCAGAAGATCATCAACAACATCATCGAGAACCGTAGAAAAGGCAAAAAACATCATATCATCGTAAATGCTGAGGGCATCGGCCATTCCACCAGCATGGCGCGCAGAATCGAAGCTGCAACCGGCATCGAGACCCGTGCAACGATCCTTGGACATATGCAGCGTGGAGGAAGCCCGACATGTAAAGACCGTGTATATGCGTCCATCATGGGTGCTTACGCAGTTGACCTTCTTCTGGAAGGCAAAACAGACCGCGTTGTTGCATACAAGAACGGTGAGTATGTAGATTACGATATCGATGAGGCACTGTCCATGACAAAGACTCTGCCGGAATATCAGTGGGAGATCGCAAGAGCTCTTTCTTATAACTATACGAAATAAAAAAATATCACGAAACAGACTGTTTTTAGCAAGCAGTCTGTTTCATTGGTATAATAGCGGGAATAAAAATGTTTCCGCGGACGGAATAGAGAGACAAAATAAAAAAACAGGAGGAACTTAACAATGGTTACCTGGAACAATCTTGATAAACTGGCTTCTTTTGAGGAGCTGAAAAAAGTGGAGCGTGTCAATCTTGCCGAGGTGATGTCCGGCGAAAACGGAGCAGAGCGCGTAAAATCTTACAGCGTTCCGATGGCAGAAGGACTTGCGTATAACTACGCAGCAAAACAGGTGAATGAGGATGTCCTTGCCGCACTCGTAAAACTGGCAGAAGAGGCACAGCTTTCTGAAAAATTTGAGGAGCTTTACAACGGTGCTGTCATCAACACCGGAGAGAACCGTCTCGTGCTTCATCAGCTGACCCGCGGCCAGCTCGGAAACACCGTTACGGCAGACGGCGTAGACAAACGTGCTTTCTACGTAGAGCAGCAGAACCGCATCGCAGAGTTCGCGAACAAAGTACATGCAGGTGAGATCACCAACGCAGCAGGTGAAAAATTCACCACCGTTGTGCAGATCGGTATCGGCGGAAGCGACCTTGGCCCGCGTGCGATGTATCTGGCTCTGGAAAACTGGGCAAAGAAAAACGGCTGCTTCAAAATGGAAGCAAAATTCATCAGCAACGTTGACCCGGATGACGCAGCAGCTGTTCTGAATTCGATCGACGTAGCACATTCCATCTTCGTTCTGGTATCCAAATCCGGAACCACACTGGAGACTCTGACCAATGAGTCCTTCGTAAAAGACGCTCTGAAAAATGCAGGCCTGGATGCATCCAAGCATATGATCGCCGTTACCAGTGAGACTTCTCCGCTGGCAAAGAGCGACGACTATCTGGCAGCATTCTTCATGGATGACTACATCGGAGGCCGTTATTCTTCCACATCCGCAGTCGGCGGCGCTGTTCTGTCCCTGGCTTTCGGACCGGAAGTATTCGCAGCATTCCTCGAGGGCGCTGCAGCAGAAGATAAACTTTCTGCAAACAAAGACGTATTACAGAACCCGGAGATGCTCGATGCGCTGATCGGTGTTTACGAGAGAAACGTTCTTGGCTATCCGAGCACTGCAATTCTTCCGTACTCCCAGGCACTGAACCGCTTCCCGGCTCATTTACAGCAGGTAGATATGGAGTCCAACGGTAAATCAGTCAACCGCTTCGGCGAGCCGGTCAATTACCCGACCGGTCCGGTTCTCTTCGGCGAGCCAGGTACCAACGGACAGCATTCCTTCTATCAGCTGCTGCATCAGGGAACTGATATCGTTCCGCTGCAGTTTGTAGGCTTCCGCAATAACCAGATGGAGACCGATGTCGACATCCAGGGCAGCACCAGCCAGCAGAAACTCTGCGCAAACGTAGCAGCTCAGATCGTTGCATTTGCCTGCGGTAAAGCAGATGAGAATAAAAACAAAAACTTCGAAGGCGGCCGTCCGTCCAGCATCATCATCGGAGATCAGGTAAATCCGAAGACGCTGGGAGCACTGCTTGCACACTTCGAGAATAAGATCATGTTCCAGGGATTCCTGTGGAACGTAAACAGCTTCGACCAGGAGGGTGTACAGCTTGGTAAAGTCCTTGCAAAACGCGTTCTGGCTCATGAGACAGACGGAGCACTGAAGGTATTCAGTGATCTGCTCAATATCTAAAAGCGTTATTTTCTGATCAGAAAAGGCGTCCTGTGAAAAAAATCTCCCGGAAAAACTCCGGGAGATTTCAGACTATAGACAAAGCCCTGCTTAGGGGTGGTGACGTAAGAAAACATTTATGTGAGAGAATCGGCGTAGTTTAGGCTACGCCGGTTTTCTTTTCTTTTTGGGCTGCTTGGGATTGCTCCCTTGCGTCCTCAAAATCAAATGCACCAATGAAGTTATAGACGATCTCGATTTCTCTGACCTTGATGCGCGGCTCATTCTCGTCCGGCGTATAAACCTCGGAGATATAAATTTTCTCCACAAACTCCCGGAGAACAGAGGCGTCAAGCTGCTGCATATCAGTGTACTTCCTGACCGCTGCAATAAACTGTCTGACATTGACTTTCTGCTTTTCCTGTTCCTTGACTTCTTGCCGAAGATATTCGACAAGGTTTGTAAGGTTAGTCTGTTCCAATTCATAGTCACGGGACAGTATATCAGCATGGCGGCTCCCTCCGTGGGCCGCCGATCCTGCGCTGGGCAAAGAGAAGCGGCGGCCTTGATTTCTCAAAGCCGCCGCTGGTTTTATGGGCGTGTCAAAAGGGCTGTTGTACGACGGCTTTTTTTCTTTGCCGTCGCCCGGCAGTTGAAACAATACTGTTTATTTGATTTCCAATGAAATGGTTAGTGTATCATTTTCAATTTTAGCGAACACATTGCCGCCGAGCTTGTCAGTTAATAGTTTTACCACAGCAAGCCCCACTCCTGTACCGCTATTATGCCTTGATTTGTCCCCGGTATAAAATCTTTCAAATAGTCGGTTTGAGTCTATTTCCACCTTACTATCAATGGGATTTTCAATGATAAAAATAGCACTCTTTTCTTTGCCTTGCTTCAGGTCAATTTTAATCGAGCCAGAGGAATATCGAATAGCATTTATAATAAGATTTTGAAAAATACGTTCTACCATACCATAGTCCGAATGGAGATAAACGGAATGATCTGGCAGACCAATTACAGGAGATATGCCTTTTGCTTCCAATGCTGGGGCGTTCTCTGTGATAAGATTTATCAGCAAATTTGTTAAGTTGAAATCTTCACGCACAGGAGTTACTTCTTTTGCGTCTATTACAGAAACATCGTAAAAGGTTTGTATCAGCGCTTTCATTCTTTCTGCTTTATTATAAATGGTTTCTATACGCTGTGTTTGACCTGCTGATAAATTCTCCTTTTTTAATAATTGTAAATGGCCAAGTATTACCGTCAGAGGGGTACGCAAGTCATGTGAAATATTAGCAATGGACTCTTTCAAATACATTTCGTGCCGTAATGTGCTTGCAATGGACTGTCTTTGCTTTTCATTATACTGGTTTAATACTGCGGCCAGTTGTTCTATATCTTTATCAACAAGAGAGATGTCCAGCATCTTTTCCGATTTTCCAGTTGTAAGATCGGTCATTTGTTTCGATAGATTACGGATTTGTCTTTTGATTTGCACATATTTGAAAAGCACTACTATCAAGACTGCGATAACTAAAATTAACAACAGCTTTATTCCAGACACCTCCCTCCTTGTTATTTGAGTTCACATTTGCGAAAGCTAATCCATGAAAAGGTTATCAAAGCAACTATCCAAACAACGCCAACGAAAATGGCCCATGGCAAAAAATAGGTCACAGAAAAAACCGCTTCCCGTATCTGATAGGTTGCCAAAAATGCAACAGGAAGATCAAACATCATTCCATACCCAAGATAAAGGCTAAGAACAAAAGTGACTAAAGCGGTAACAGCTATTGCTCTTGCAGAGCTTCTTAACCAAAAAACAATCCAGATTGCAATAAGAAAAGTCGCACTGTTCAAAAGCAGAGAATATAAAATCGCCTTACTGACCTGATAACAAAGGTTGCCTGCTTCGGTAATACCAAAGCGGACACTTTCTCTTATACAACCAGCCACAGGATAAACAAGAGCCATGATATTAAATGCAATTAAGTATGAGATTACTTTAGCAAAGAAAATGGTTTTTCTCGAATGTCCTGCATTGACCTCAAGATCAATCGTCCGACTGGAAAATTCCTGTCCTAAAATCAGAGCTAAAATACTGGATATAATAATCAGGAGAAAGGTTGAATCGTAAACCATTCCATTAAAAATATCTGCGAGGGATGTAGCAGCCCCACCCATAGGCCCCATAGCTTCCGGGACATAAGTATCTGCGGTAAAAAAACCAATCAAAAATATCCCTATTAAACCGCACCAATAAAAGATATTATGTGATAATTGATATTTTTCCATTTTCAGTAAGTTGTTCATTCCCACACCTCCTTGTTATTTCAAATCCGAGCGTCGGAACCACAGATAAGTACCTAAGCATAATGCCAGTACCCATAAAAAATCTGAAAACATGAATTGCCCGCCGGATATGTTGGATTGTTGCAATGCCATAAGCCGAAGCTGGCCCATAGGCAATATTTGTGAGATAAGCTGCACTTGATCTCCATTCATCAAAAAGACCATTAAGAAAAAGAGTACCATCGGCACAGCCATACTCTTTCCTATATCACGGAAAATGAAGGCAAAGAAAAAAGGTAATAGGCACATTGCAAATTGCGAAGCAATCACCATTACAACTATGCCGATGCTTGCCAATGCTCCTTTAGTGACAAACGTACCAATTATGCTATGTAACAACAGTGGAAAAGACAGGATAACCATGCAGGCGATTTGATGAACTACCAGCTTCGCAAATAGTATCTTTCCGCGTCGATGTCCGGCATTGATATATGATTGTAATGTTCTTCTGCCAAAATCATTTCCAACAAACAGGGCAGAAAAGATGATTGTGAGGAAATATAGGATTGGCATATTGTATATCGAAGCAAAGAAAAGGTTGGATGTTTCCCCAACGCTATCCAGTAACAACACACTACTTAAAAGGAGATTAAACAATCCTATCCCCCAAAAATACCAGCTATGGAACAGCTTATAAAATTCAGCTTTTAGGAGATTTGACATTTCCTGTCCCTCCTATTTTGCTTAAAAAGTAATCTTCTAATGTATCACCGGCCACAGAAAGACCTGTAACGAGAATATGTGCATCTGACAAAGCAGCAGCCACTTTTTCCATATCATCGAGATAATCATATAGGCGAATTATGCCATCTGGCATCAGCTTAAAACTATCTGTGTGTAGCGTTTCTTCCAAAACGATCAGAGCTTTTTGTGGATCAGTTGCCTTTATTGCGATATGCCGTTTGCAACGATCATTTAGTTCTCGATCTGATATTTCTTCGATAATTTTGCCTTTGTCTATTAAAATAAACTCTGATGCTGTCTGATACAGTTCCTCTAAGATATGGCTGGATACCAATATCGTCATTCCGTATTCCTTATTCAGGGACTTTAGCAAATTACGAATTTCCACAATTCCAGCAGGATCAAGCCCATTGATCGGTTCATCCAAAATAAGAAATTCTGGTGTATTTAATAGTGCGATTGCAATACCCAATCGCTGTCGCATCCCCAGCGAAAAATTACGGACAGCTTTTTTCCCGGTATCTTTCAGACCTACCATGTCTAAAGTTTTTTGGATAACTGCTTTGTCAGGGATACCACGTTGGATACGCTGTATCTCCATATTTTGATAAGCGGTCATTGTCGGAAAAAGCGCAGGTGTTTCGATCATGCAACCGATCCGCTTTCTCTGTTCCTGCAATTCCTTTTCGACGGTTTTCCCCCACAACGATAAGGTGCCGCTTGTCGGAAACGCTAATCCTGTAACCAATCTCAAAAAGGTGGTCTTTCCTGCTCCATTTTGGCCTATGAAGCCATAAATTTTCCCTTTTTCAATTTTCAAATCAATATGATCTAAGGCAACTGTGTGCCGGTATTCTTTTGTTAAGTCATGTGCTTCCAAAATAACAGAACTCATGTTGTCATCCTCCTTTACATTTTAGTGTAAGGGGAAATCATAAAGAATTTCTTAATTTCTATTTGGAAACCATAAAAAAAGCATAAAGCCAAGAGCTTACCCCTCGGCTTTATGCAAACGGTATCCAATGCCCCACACAGTATCTATAAACTCTTTATCCGGGCAAATGGCTTTCATCTTGTTTCGCAAGTTGCTAATATGGACATTTAAGGTGTTGTCCTCGCTGATATACTCTGTATTCCAAACACTTTGAAACAAATTCGCCTTTGAGAAGATCTTGTCCGGGTATTTCATAAGCAATTCCAGTATAGCAAATTCTTTCGCAGTTAAAGGTAACTCCGCCCCTTGTAGCATAGCTCTGTTGCCGTCTAAATCTAAAACCAAATCATTGCACTTCAAAGATGACGGCGTGCTGTTTTGAAATTGAATCCGGCGTAAGTTGCTTTCAATTCTGGCGAGAACTTCTTCCATATCGAAAGGTTTTGTAATGTAATCATCCGCACCAAGCCGCAACAAATCAATCTTGTTCTGTGTTGTTTCCTTTGCTGAAATTACTATGACAGGAACCGTTGAGAATTTACGAATATCCGCAAGTATAGTATCACCACTCCGATAAGGCAGCATTATATCAAGCAGAATAAGATCAATCTGATGTTCTTGTATGCAGTCTAACACATGAAGCCCATCATACTGACAAAGCACCTCATATCCATTTCCCTGTAAAAAATCAGCCAGCAATTTGCTGATCTCTAAATCATCCTCAACAATCAAAATTTTCATGTTGTTCTATGTTCACCTGCCTTATGTCAGCATTGTACTACACTTTTTATCTCTAATAGATTTAATTATATTTCCTTTCAGGAGAGAATACAAGGCATAAAATATGAATTATTAGATGTTAGAAGAACACATTTCTATTGCTGGGTACACTGGAAATATGAAACCAAAAGCCAGCAAAAGCCCCTCCTGTCTACGCATTTAGGGGGCAAAAAGCCCACGGAAATCAAGGCTTTTCGGTGGTGGTCGATGGGGTGGCAGAATGATTTATCAAATACCCGTCGGAACGGGCTTTGAAATGCGTAGGAAAATCTTTCCGGCGCTGGTTTTCCCGCCGGTTCTGTGGTATGCTGGAATAAGACAAAAAACGACAGGAGTTGACACGATGGCCGAACAGGAAATGTTACTGGACACAGCTACCATCAGGGCCGCCGTCGCCGGTGAGCTATGGGCTAAACAAAAAGTGATCGAACACTACACCCCCATGATCGACGAGTTGGCCGTTGACGAAGATATGAAGCAGCACCTTATTCTGAAACTGTTGGAAGAACTGCCTAACTTCCCAATGGGGCAGGCATAAGAAAAAAGAGCGCCGGACGCAGAGGCTTTGACACCTCCGCGCCCGGCGTTTTGGATAATTGCCGATTATGTCATAGCAAACTCGATGTGAGAGCTGTCCAGCTTCATAAACTTGGATTTCACCAGCTCTGCCGGGTAATCGTCCCCGGCAATACGGATGGTCTTGCGGACGCTGCACACGGTTTCCACCAGCAAGTCCACGATCTCGTCCAGCGTTTCCCGGTCAATGCCCTTGGCGTGCTGGCAAAGGTGTTCGTACTCGATGTTGTCCATGATGATCTCACGATAAATCTCTATGGCGCTCTGTGATTTCGCTCCCGTTCCTTTCCGTTCCGGCGGCTGTGCCGCTTCGTCCTCCGATGGGAAGGGTCGGGAAAGGATAGGAATGGAATCGGTAATTGATACATCCGTAGTTGTTTTTTCTTTACTTGATATATCTTTATTTAATTGCATTGGATTTTCCAATGTCGGGTTTCCCGGTGTTGGATTATCCGATGTTGGATTTTCCAACACCGAGTTTTCCAATCCCGGTGCCGCCTCGTCCGGCTGCTCTGGCCGGGGCTTGGGCTGTTCAAAGGCCCGGTCGCTGCCGGAAGTGAAGTACATAGGCCGTCGCCTCCTTTCTGCGTTTGGGCAAAAAGAAAAGCCGCAGACTTTTTCAAAATCTGCGGCTTAGCCGGGGAACAGAAAAGGGCGCTGTCATGCTTGACAACACCCTGTTTCTGTCTGATTATTCAGTTGTTTTGACCTGCCCCGTTTTCCGCTGCCCTAAAAAACATTGATTTTACTGGTTTTTTTCATGTTTTCTTATGGCAACGCTCTTTTTTGCAGGGTTTTTTCATTTTCAGATTATCCCAGCTTCGCCGGGAGAGACGAGGAAACCGTGGTCTGGTGCTTTTGACGGAATTGCCGCGGGGTGATCTGGTACCGCTTTTTAAAGGTGCGGATCAGATGACTGCAGTCCGCAAAGCCGGTCTCGGCTGCAATATAGTTCAGGTCATAGTCGGTAAAAAGAAGCAGGTTTTCAACCTTGTTCAGGCGGATAAACTCGATATACTGCTTACAGCTCTGCCCGTAATGCTTCAGAAAAAGTTTGGCAAAATAGGAGTAGCTCATGTTGTATTTATGTGCCAGTGCCTCGATATTGATGTTTTCCTGGGAATGGCGGTCGAGATAGACGAGGATATCCTGCATACTCTGTTCCTCACTTTCGGAAATCGATTCGGGATTGAAACAGATTCCCTGGCAGTGCCAGATACGCAGAAGCCGGAGAAACAGTGTGGAAAAGAGAGAATAGATATAGGCATCATAACCGTATTTCTTTTCAAGAGCCTCCCTCTCAAGGGTTACAAAAAAATCATGGAGATTCAGCTCTGAGAGATCTTCCTGCGTAAACAAAAGCGAAGGATAGGTCATCGTGGCGATTTTATGGAAAGCAAAGCTCAGGTTCGGAAGGTAGCTTCCGGTGAGCTGGATGCGGTTCAGGTTGAATTTGATACAGAAATAGCGGAATGGCCGATCCTGGTCTGCGGCAAGTGCGTGGACCGTCTGTGGAGGAAACAGGATGAAAGAGCCCGGTTTTATGTGGTAGACGGAATCGTTGCAGCTCACGAGAAGAGAACCTTCCTGCAGATAAAGAACCTCCGTAAAATAGTGCCAGTGGGATTTGACCGGCATGGAAAAACTGTCGGAGCAGCAGGAAAAGGCTTCAATCGGCGAGTGCAGGATGTCACTGTATTCAAAAAGATTCTTCAACGGAAAAGTCCCCCTTCAGGTAAAAAATATTCAGTATTTTTCTGGGAATATCAGTTTCGGAAAAATAGAAACATTCTATTTTTGTACAGTCGCATTATATCATATCCAAATGAAAATTGATACAATGGCGAAAGCATTTGAAAGAAAATTAATGCTGAATTTGGTAACTCAATTTCCTAAGATAAGGGGGGATATGAAAACATGAAAAGCAACACGAAACAATTCCCGAAAAACAAAATTGCGTGGCTGTGGGAAAACATGGAGGGAAAACGGGCGCTGTACTTTGTCGGTATTCTCGGAACCGTTTTGTACAATATTCTGCAGCTTACGATTCCCTATTTTTCGGGAAAAATTGTGGATCTGTTTTTAACGGGGGAGAACGCGGCGACAAATCTTCAGGTACACCGTGACCTGCTTTACCGCTTGCTGTTTGCGATGGTCGGCTTTACGTTCCTGCGTGTTATCGTTGTTTATGGCAGCTGTATGATCTATGAGACGGTGTCGCAGAGTGTTCTGTACCGGGTGCGGAATTATCTGTACGACAAGCTTCAGCGTCAGGATATGACGTTTTACAGTACCTATCGGACAGGAGATCTGATGACACGGCAGACAGGAGACCTGGATGCGGTGCGTCACATGGTTGCATGGGTCGTACGAATGGTGGTTGAGTCATTTTCTCTGTTTGCTGCAGCGGCCGTTTTCTTCCTGTATACGAACTGGAAGCTGGCACTGTGCGTTCTTGTGATTTCACCGTTTGTATTCTGGATTATCTATCTGTTCCGGAACCGCGTTGCCCCGATGCATGCGGCGCTGCGTGAAAAACTGGCACAGATGAATACATGCGCACAGGAGAATATTTCCGGAAACCGCGTTGTCAAAGCGTTTGCAAGAGAAGATTACGAAATCGAGAAATTCGACCGTGCCAATACCGACTATGCGGAGACGAATAAGGCAACCGGAATGGTATGGCTGAAATTTTTCCCGATTGTCGAGAGTATTGCGAACCTGATGCCGGTTGTCCTGCTCGCAGTCGGCGGTGTTTTTATGATCAGAGGACAGCTTACTATGGGAGACTATGTGGCATTTTCAGGCCTCATCTGGGCAATCGCCAATCCGATGCGTCAGATGGGAAATATCATGAACGAATTTCAGCGGTTCTCAGCAGCGTCGAAAAAGGTCATGGAGCTGTATTACTCCGAACCGAAAATCAGGGACGAAGAAAATGCCGTTTCCCATCCGGAGCGGTTTGAAGGCAAAATCGAGTTTGATAACGTTTCCTTCCAATACGAGGATGGTGATTTGCCGGTTCTGCACAATATTTCCTTCACGGCCCATCCGAACGAGACGGTTGCGATCATGGGCGAGACCGGCTGCGGCAAGACATCGCTGATCAATCTGATCCCGCGGTTTTATGAGCCGACAGAAGGACAGATCCGGATTGACGGAATTCCTGTAGAACAGCTGAAGCTGTATGATCTCCGAAAACAGATCGGACTTGCCACGCAGGATGTTCTGCTGTATTCTGACACGATCGAGGGAAACATTGCCTACGGCGATGATTCGATCAAGATGAACGAGGTTGTCAAGTTTGCAAGGTATTCCGCTGCGGCAGATTTCATTTCAAAGATGCCGGAGGGCTACGATACCCTGGTCGGAGAGCGCGGTGTTGGTCTTTCCGGAGGCCAGAAGCAGAGAATTTCTCTGGCAAGAGCACTGGCGATCCGTCCATCGGTTCTGATTCTTGACGATACAACATCGGCGGTTGATATGGAAACAGAGAAACAGATTCAGCAGTCCTTACGGGAGCTTGATTTTCCATGTACCAAGATTGTGATTGCACAGCGAATTTCGACAACGAAAACAGCGGACAAGATTATTGTTCTGCAAAATGGCTATATTGAAGAAATGGGAACACATGAGGAACTGATGGAGAAGAAGGGTTACTATTATGAACTGGTGAAGCTGCAGACCGGTGTGGATGAACTGTAGGAGGGGAAGCAATGGCAAAAAATACATACAAGCAGGATGAAGTGCTCGAAGAGCCGTTTGACATCAAGCATCTGCTCAGAGCTTCATCCTATATCAAAAAATATGCAAAACGGATGGTTTTTGCGATCCTTTTGAGTGGCATCGGCGGTGCGTCCGGCTATGTGGCGCCGATGATTATCCAGCGGGCGCTGGACCTTGCAATTCCGGAGAAAAACGAGAGGCTTTTATTTTCTCTTGTGGGAATGCTGGTCGGCATCTATCTGGTGAGCGTGATCTTCACAACAATCCGAAGCCGCATTATGGTGGATGTCAGTCAGAGTATCATCTATGATATCCGAAAAGATTTGTTTGCACATCTGCAGGAGCTGCCGTTCCAGTATTACGATGACCGCCCGCACGGCAAGATCCTGATTCGGGTTGTCAACTACGTCAACTCGGTATCGGATATGCTGTCAAATGGTCTGATCAACATCGTTCTGGAGAGCTTCAACCTTCTGTTTATCGTGATTTTCATGTTTCTGGTTGATGTGCAGATGGCATTTGTCGTGCTCTGCGGCGTGCCAGTGCTGTGCGTTTTCATGGTCTGGATCAAGAATAAACAGAGACGTGCATGGCAGGCAGTTTCGAACAAGAACTCAAACCTGAATGCCTATCTGCAGGAGAATATTGTCGGAGCCCGCATTACGCAGATCTTTGCACGAGAGGATGAGAATGCGGAGATTTTCAAAGATCTTTCCAAGGATTGCCGCAGAACATGGAATACAGCAGTTCGCTATTCCAACCTGGTATGGCCGGGTATCGATTCAATTTCCGTCTGCGTGCGTGCTGCCATTTTTCTGTCCGGTCTGATCCTTTTCGGGCAGGGAAATAAGTCGGTTGGTACGATTGTAGCGATTTCGAGCTATGCATCGTATTTCTGGCAGCCGATCATGAACCTTGGAAACATCTTCAATAACTTTATCAACAACATTGCGTATCTGGAACGTATCTTTGAGACGATGGATGAGCCGGTGACGGTAAAGGATGCAAAAGATGCCGTTGAAATGCCAAAAATCCGCGGTGAGGTGACCTTCGATCACGTAAATTTCTCGTACGATGCGTCAAAACAGATCTTAAACGATGTTTCGTTTACGGTAAAACCGGGTGAGAGTGTGGCGCTTGTCGGACCGACCGGAGCCGGAAAGAGTACGATTGTCAATCTGATTTCACGGTTTTACAATGTCAATGGCGGTCGCGTCCTGATCGATGGACAGGATATCTCGCAGGTGACCATTCATTCCCTGCGTGAGCAGATGGGTATTATGATGCAGGACAGCTTTATTTTCTCGGGAGATATTGAGGATAATATCCGTTACGGAAAGCTTGACGCAACGCATGAGGAGATTGTGAAGGCGAGCAGAACTGTCTGTGCGGACGAGTTTATCAGCAAAATGCCGGATCGCTATCAGACGGAGGTAAGGGAGCGTGGTTCCATGCTGAGCCAGGGACAAAAGCAGCTCATTTCGTTTGCGCGTACCCTGCTTTCCGATCCGGCCATTCTGATTCTCGATGAGGCGACCTCAAGCATTGACGTACAGACCGAAAAAGCACTGCAGACGGGACTCAATGCCATGCTGAAGGGCAGAACCTCATTTATCATTGCGCATCGTCTGTCTACGATCCGCAACTGCGATAAGATTATGTATATCGATAACGGCGGTATTATGGAGAGCGGAACACATGATGAGCTGATGGCAAAGAAAGGCCATTATTATAAACTGTATACAGCACAGCTTGATGAAGTACAGAAAGCGGGCTGATCAAAAAAGATCATAAAAAAGATTATAAAAAAGGCTTCTGCCAGCGGATAAAAATCCGTGGCAGAAGCCTTTTGCCGTTTCTTGTTCGTGTCGCTTTTTGCGCGTGTCGCCGAAGCGACCCGCCGCAGGCGGAAAATTCGGCAAAGCAGGAGTTCTTCTTATTTTCCGGAGAAGTATTTCTCTTTGATGATCTCAACCGGCATATCCTCGCCAGTCCACAGTTTGAAGGAAGCAGCTCCCTGGTATAACAGCATGTACATACCGTTTCCGGTCTTGCATCCAGCCTCTTTTGCCTCACGCAGCAGGCGGGTTTCCTGCGGATTGTAGATCACATCGAAAACGAAGAGGTCTTTGTGGAACATCGTTGTGTCGGTGATGATGGTGTTCTCGGTTTTTGGAGCCATTCCGACGGAAGTTCCATTGACAAGAATGGCGCTGTCTGCGATGGATGCGCGAAGGACTTCCGGATCGGAGAAGTCGTGCAGGGTAACCTTGCAGGAAGTACGCTCATTGAGTTTTGCAACGATTTCCTCGGCTCTTCCGAAGAAATTGTCTCTGACGTTGAATACATTGATCTCAGCCACGCCGTCGAGGGCTGCCTGTACCAGGATTGCAGTAGCAGCGCCGCCGGCACCGAGCAGAGTCATCTTTTTGCCGATGATGTCTACGCCGTTTTCTGCAACTGCTCTCATGAAGCCGACGCCGTCGGTGGTGTAAGCGGTGAGAACGCCGTTGTCGTTGACGATGGTATTACATGCGCCGGAGATCTCCGAAGCAGGAGAAACCTTGTCTGCCAATTTGCACATGATATTTTTGCCAGGCATGGTGATGTTCCAGCCTCTTGCACCCATGGTGCGGAGTCCTTCGACTGCCTGCGGCATTTTGTCTTCCGGTACATCAAAGGCAAGGTAGCTATAATCAAGGCCGAGCTGGTCGCATGCTTCGTTGTGCATTTCCGGAGAAACACTGTGTGCAACCGGGCTTCCGAGTAAACATAATAATCCGGTGTGTCCTGTGATGTGTTTTGACATAGTTTGAAATCCTCTCTCTCCTCGTATTTCCGCATGATGATAAATCGTGCTGTAGCACTTTAAACTGCTACTATATGAAGTGAATTATACTCCAGATGCCGAAAGAAAGCAAGAAAAAAAGAGGAAATGACGCAAAGTTCATTTCCTCTTTTCGTGTTGGTTTTTGATTAAGGTTTAAGATGGAAAAGATTCGCCCGGAAATCAGATTCCAAGTTTCTCTTTCATGTAGTCAACCGGAGTATCTTTTCCGGTGTACAGCTTGATTGCGATGAGTGCCTGGAACAGCATCATGCCCATGCCGTTGAATACTTTCTCACATCCTGCTTCTTTTGCCTGTTTCATCATAACGGTTTCGCGCGGAGCGTAAACGGTATCCGTTACGATGAGATCTTTTTTAAAGAAGGAAGGATCAGGAATGTTGGAAAGGTCTTCGAGTGGATGCATTCCTACGCCGGTAGCATCGCAGAACAGGTCAGCTGCGTACATTTTTTCTTTCAGGAGGTCTTTGTCTGCCAGATCGTTCATGGTAGCCTTGCAGTTGGTGTTCTTATTGATCAGATCAACAATTTCCTCTCCACGGCTGTAGAATTTGTCTTTGATGTTGAAGATTTCAATTTCTGCAACTCCATCCAGAGCACCGCGCACTGCAATTGCAGTAGCAGCACCGCCGGTTCCGATCAGGACCATCTTCATTCCCTTGAAATCGATGCCCTCTTCGGTCAGTGCCTGCCAGTATCCCATACCATCGGTGTTGTAGCCTTTCAGTTTTCCGGTTACCTGACCGTTTTCGTCGCGGAGGTTGACTACGGTATTGATAGCGCCGCATAACTTAGCTGCTTCATCTACTTCGTCCAGATATTTGTGGACAACAGTTTTGTTTGGCATGGAAATATTGGAACCGAGCATTTTCAGCGCGCGGATACTCTGCACAGCATCTTTTAAAGAATCGTTATCAACTTCGAAAGCAAGCTGAATGACGTCATCTCCGTTTTTGTCGTATGCAAGGTTGTGGGTTGTCGGAGACTGGGTGTGACGGATCGGGTAAGCCATTAATCCAACTAATTCGGTATGTCCTGTAATATTTGGCATGATATTTTCCTCTTTTCTGTTTTTTTATATTGTGTAAGAAAGTGATTCAGTGATTACTCAAGCGGCTCCAGATGCAGGTAGCCCTGGGACTCCAGTACATTCAGGATCGCGCGGCCTTCCATGGTACCTTCCATGATGCGGCGTGCGCGGACGGAATCGCCGATGGTATAAATATGAGTATGGGTATCGGCGAATGCTTCCTGAAGCTCCGGCAGAACCGGGTTGTTGGAGCGCATTCCAAGGCAGTTGAATCCATAATCGAAGGTGAGATCCTGGATGGTTCCGTCTGGAAGCTTTACAGTGAATGCGTTTTCTTTTACTTCCTGAAGAGCAGTGTTGACATATTCTTTTACACCGTATTTGTCGTGTGTCTCACGCATGGAGCATTTGGTGATCGGGTCTGCAAGCATACCGATCTGCGGCAGCATATCGATGATGGTACACTCGGCGCCTCTCGGTGCAAAGTATTCAATAACGTCAAGTCCTACGGAACCGCCGCCGACTACAACGACTTTCTTGCCCTGACAGGCTTCTTCCGGATATTTTCCGGCGTTTACATTGTTGATCATACCAAAGATGGTATTTACGTTTCCGGCATCGATGTTCTCTTTCAGGCCTTTGATCGGCGGAACAAGCGGAACGGAACCGGTGGAGTTTACAATGATGTCCGGTTTGAACTGTTTGATCTTATCCACCGTAGCTTCGGTGTTGAGGAAAATATACAGGTTTTTCAGTCTGGCGGCTCTTGCCTCAAGGTATTTCGGGAAGTCTTTCATACGGGTCTTGCTTGGAAGATCGGAGATGAAAGTGGAAAGACCGCCGATGTGATCGTTTTTCTCAAGTACGAAAACGTTGCATCCGACTTCTGCTGCGGTGCAGGCTGCTTCCATACCGGCAGTACCGGCGCCGACAACAACAACGTTACAGTTTTTGTTCACTTTCAGTGATTTGTAAACATCGCCTTCCGGAACAGCCGGGTTTACGGTACAGCGGATCGGGCGGTTGACACCGATACGATTTCCGGCACATCCGACGTTACAGGAGATGCATTTCCGAAGGATATCTTCCTCGCCGTTTTCCACCTTCTTTACCCAGTTCGGCTCAGCGATCAGGCCGCGTCCCATACCGACGATATCTACATCGCCGCTTTCGAGAACTTTTTCAACGACCTTCGGGTCGCGGTAGTTACCGGCATTGATCACAGGCTTTTTGAATTTATCTTTTACGGCTCTTGCCATGTAGGAACGCCATCCGTCCGGCAGAAAGTTGGAATCGATCTGATACTGCAGGGATGGGTTGAGGCCGCAGGATACGTCGTACATATCTACGAATTCATCCAGGTACTCCAGGTATTTCAGGGTATCTTCCAGGGTGTTTCCGCCCGGAACACGCTCCTCGGCAGAGATACGAACGATGATCGGGAACCACGGTCCGACGTTTTTGCGTACTTCTTCGAGAACCATACGCGGGAAGCGCAGACGGTTTTCTACGGAACCACCGAATTCATCGGTTCTTTTATTGTAATACGGGGAGATAAACTGGCTCATCAGGTAGGAGTGGCCGCAGTGGATTTCAATGGCATCAAAGCCGATGGCCTGCACACGTTTTGCAGCTTCGCCGTATTTTTTCACGGTTGTCATGATTTCTTCTTTTGTCATCGGGCGAGGGGTTTCTCCGCCGGCTTTTGTCGGGATGTTGGAAGAAGAAACGGTTTCCATACCGGTTCTTGCGGAAGATGCGGAAGCTCCGGCGTGGTTGATCTGGATCGCTACGGTAGCACCGTTTTTATGAAGGTTTTCGACTAACTGATAGTAGCGCGGCATAAAGCTGTCGTGGTCGATACGGATCTGGCTGGTTCCGTTGGAACCGACCGGGTACTCGATGTTGGCGTTCTCCAGAATAATAAGACCAACGCCGCCTTTTGCGCGGAGAGAGTAGTAGTTCATATGACGGTTACTCATTTCACCGCTTGTCTCACCGTAGTTGGTTCCCATCGGGGTCATTGCAATACGGTTTTTAATCGTTGTTCGTTTGATTGTAATTGGCTCAAAAATTTTGGGGTAAGCACTCTTCATGAAAATTTCTCCTTATTCATTACATGAGCGGTAATCCTCTGTTTGTGACAATTTCATCATAACGCTTTCGACTAAAAATTAACAATATCTTTCAGATAAACTTTCGATACGTTTTCGCTATCATTTCCGGTTTCTTCGATAATGTCAGCGTGCTGTTTCAT
Organism: Blautia sp. AF26-2; assembly: GCF_003460955.1. Taxonomy (NCBI): domain Bacteria; kingdom Bacillati; phylum Bacillota; class Clostridia; order Lachnospirales; family Lachnospiraceae; genus Blautia; species Blautia sp. AF26-2. The sequence continues at coordinate 202,749 of NZ_QTWD01000005.1, forward strand.
ATATTCGGTAAACCGTTCGACAGCCGGAAGCCGGTAGCGGTTCTTCATCCAGAACATAAAGGTCTGATGATAAATCTCGAGACCGTTCAGCGTATGGATACGGATGCCGTCTGCCTGTTCCAGAATATCGGTTCGCGGCATAAGCGCGATACCGAAATTTTCGCGCACCAGTGCCACAATCGAATATTCATCCGGGCATTCCATGATAATATTCGGATGAAGCTGATATTTTCGGTAGAGATGACCGGTATAAGCTCCCATCCAGGAGGCGCGGTCGTAGCCGATCACCGGATAACGGGTAAGCTTTACAAGCGGAACCTCCGGTTCATCGGCAATCGGATGCTGTTCCGGGGATACGATGACAAGCGGCTGCTGGATCAACGGAAAAAACTCCATGTCATCGCGCTTTAAAAAGCCGCCAAACCCAAGATCGAGTTCACCGGATTTCATCTTCTGTGCAATGGCAGGGGTATGGTTCTGCCAGAAACTAAAGGCAACGTTTTTATTTTCTTCTTTGTCCAGAAAGGTGCGGACATTGTGCGGAATATAATGTCCGGCAAGTGGAAAAATATAACCGATATTGATTTTGCCGCCACCGGAGGCGAGCTCTTTCATTTTACCTGCCGCAATGTCACAGTCGCCCGCGATCCGGTCTGCATGCTCCAGAAAAAGGCGGCCGGCATTGGTAAGGACAACACCGCGCCCTTTCTTTTCAAACAGCGTGATTCCAAGCTCGCTTTCAAGGGCGGCCATCGAACGGCTCAGGGATGGCTGGGAAATATAAAGTTCCTCTGCTGCCTGGTGATAATTTTCCAGCCGGGCAACCTTTCGGAAATAGAGAATCTGATTCAGTGTCATGTGGATTTTCCTCCTGAAAAAATGGTTCCGTAAGAAAGTCTTTGCTTCCTCTTATTATGATAACTCAAGTATACCACATCAATGCATTCAATGCATTGGTTTTTTCCTTTAAAAGCATTAGACCGTACACGTTTTCACTGTTAAAATAAAGGCAAATGTTATTTTTTTAACATTCACGAAACTGGTAATCTGTTGTTTGTGACAAAACAAAAGGATGAACCGAACAGAGGAAAAAGACAATTTGACCTCAACATAATCTATTTAAAAAGGAGAGAAACCATGAACAAGAAATACCTGCCAAGTGCATTAATTCTGTACTTGAACTACTTTATCCACGGTGTTGGATGCTCCATCCTGGGCCAGGCAGTCATCAAAGAGGCTCTGGCAGCAGCTTGGGGAGTGGAAGCAATGGCAATTACCGCAATTTCCGCAGCACTCGGTCTTGGCCGTCTGATCGCACTGCCATTTGCAGGTCCTCTGTCCGACAAACTCGGACGCCGCATTTCCACTGCAATCGGAAGTGCTTCCTATGCAATTTACCTGATCGGCCTTGCTCTTGCATTTAATGCAGGAACACACGGCGGTTACACCATCGCTTACGTATGCGCCATCATCGGCGGTATCGCAAACTCCTTCCTGGATACCGGTATTTACCCGGCAGTATCCGAGATTATTTACAAAGCTCCTGGCGTTGCTACCATGGGAATCAAATTCTTCATCGCAATTGCTCAGATGCTGCTTCCATTTGTTCTTGGTGTAGCTGTTACTTCTACAGCAGCAGGCCTTACCTCCTACAATCCGTTATTCTACGGATGCGGAATCGCTTATATCGTACTTTTTGTACTGGTATTCCTGTTCCCGCTGCCAGACGCTGACCAGAAAGCATCCGGCAAAAAAGAGGGCCTGATCGACAGTCTGAAACATACACATTTCTCCTTCGAATCCATCGCCATGATCCTGATCGGATTCACCTGCACCGGTACCTTCCAGCTGTGGCTGAACTGTGCACAGAACTTTGCAAAAGAGAATGTAGGCTGGGCTGATCCGTCCATCATGCAGACCTATTATTCTGCAGGAACCATGCTGGCACTGATCGTAACAGCGTTCCTGACCAGAAAAATCAAAGATGTTCGTTTCATCGTTGTTTACCCGGCCATTTGCCTTGTAACTATGATTGCTGTCCTGATGGGACAGAGCAAACCGCTGATGATTGCCGGTGCTTTCATTATCGGATGGGCAGGCGCAGGCGGACTGCTTCAGATCGCAACTTCCGTTTGCAATATGCTGTTCCCGAAAATCAAAGGAACCGTAACCGCACTGGTTATGATTGCATCTTCTCTTTGCAACTACACCATCCTGACCGCAGCATCTAAAATGCAGCCGTCCGGCGTTATGACCATGAACATCGTTCTGACCGCAGTTGGTGTTGCGCTTGGACTGTTTGTAAACATTCGCTATAAAAAAATGGTTGAACTTGCACAGCAGGACAACTAAAATGAGGTTAAGGATTGCGGGAGTACGAAGTACCAGGGAATCCGGGCGTGAAAAAGAAAAGCCTGCAAAAGAAAAGTCAGGGTTAATATTGAAGAAAGAAGGAAAAACACATGAATACAGTAAAAGTTCGTGATATTGAAATCGGTGCCGGTGCACCGAAGATCATCGTTCCGATCGTAGGCGTTACCAAAAACGATATCATCGAAGAAGCAAAAACTTTCCATTCGATTCCGGTTGACGTTGTAGAATGGCGTGTAGACTGGTTCGAGGGTGTATTCGACTTTGCACAGGTAGAGGACGTGTTAAAAGACCTCCGCGAAGCACTCGGCAATATTCCGCTTCTGATGACATTCCGTACCTCCAAAGAGGGCGGTGAAAAAGCGATTGAGCCGACAGCCTATGCGGAGCTGAACATCAAAGCAGCACAGACCGGATATGTGGATCTGGTGGATGTTGAGATCTTTACCGGAGATGACATTGTAAAGAAGATCATCGACGGTGCACACGCAGCAGGCGTAAAGGTTGTTGCTTCCAACCATGATTTCTTCAAAACTCCTGCAAAAGCAGACATCATCTACAGACTGCGCAAAATGCAGGATATGAACGCAGATATTCCGAAGATCGCTGTTATGCCGCAGAATAAGAAAGACGTTCTGACCCTGCTTGCGGCAACAGAGGAAATGACCACCAATTATGCGGACAGACCGATCATCACCATGTCGATGGCAGGCACCGGCGTGATCAGCCGTCTTTGCGGTGAGGTGTTTGGCTCTTCCATGACCTTCGGCGCGGCAAAGAAAGCATCCGCACCGGGTCAGATGGGTGTGAATGATCTGAGCACCGTTCTGGATCTGCTTCACAAAGCCATGTAACCGTTTTTTCTTTAGGGGACACCGGTATTTTTAGCTTTGCTGTTGATGCCGATGTCCCTTTTGTATTATTGTTCTGTTATAAATTTAACGGAGGTATGCCTTTTATGAAGAGAGTATTTCACTGGCTGGATGAAAACTTGGAAGAATTTCTTCTTGTGATCGGTCTGATCGCCATGACGCTGATCATGGGAATTCAGGTTTTCTGCCGCTACGTCCTTGGCATGTCGCTGTCGTGGTCGGAAGAGCTGACCAGATATATTTTTATCTGGTGCGGTTTTTTAAGCGTCAGCTACTGCAGCAAAAAATGCCTTTCCATCAAGATCGAGCAGTTTGTTGCGATTTTCCCGCGGAGAGGAAAAGCCATCTTCAAAATTGTGAATCATACGTTTGAACTGATTTTTTTCATCTATATGATTCCGTTTGCTTTTTCTTATATGATGTCGTCAGTTAAAAGCGGCCAGCTTTCCCCGGCCTGCAAAATCCCGATGTATTTTATCCAGGCAGCACCGCTTGTCTCCTTTGTACTGGTTGCCTTCCGTGTTTTGCAGCGGTGGATGATCGAGTTCCGTGTGGCACGCGGTGAGAATGTTTTCGACCCGGCGCATCCGGAGCGAAATACGCCGGAGTCCTTCATCGAGGCAAATGCCGGAGCAGATAACGCCACAGAAAATGCCCTGAACGCGGGTATCGACAACCGCATCCATACGATTAAAAATTCGAATGAGGAGGAACGCTAATGCCAGTCGTAGTATTATTTCTGATTTTTGTTGCATTGCTGGTCATCGCTGTTCCGGTATCGATTACACTTGGAATCACATCTGTGCTTCCGTCGGTGTTTGACCCGTCTTTTACGGTAGGAGCCAAATATCTGATCCGTGCCATGTTCGGAGGACTCGATTCCTTCCCTCTGCTGGCAGTTCCGATGTTCGTCCTCTCCGGTATCATCATGGCTAAGGGAGGCATCTCCAAAAAACTGTTTGATGTCTTTGCCTATTTTCTCGGAAAATTCACCGCAGGTATGCCGTGCGCGGTTATCGTCACCTGCCTTTTTTACGGTGCGATTTCCGGTTCCGCTCCGGCGACCGTTGCTGCTGTCGGAAGCATGACAATCCCGATTCTGACTACCCTTGGTTATGATCTGACATTCTCCACAGCGATTGTGGCAGTTGCCGGCGGCCTTGGCGTTATCATTCCCCCGAGTATTCCGTTCATCATGTACGGTATGGCTTCCGGCGCTTCGGTCAGTGACCTGTTCCTTGCCGGAATTGTACCGGGTCTGATGATCGGTCTGCTGCTGATGGTTTATGCCGTTTATCACTGCAAACGGTATGGGGAGGACAAAGAGAAGATCCATGCAGAAGTCAAAGTGCTGCATGACAAAGGCCTGCTTCGCGTTTTAAAAGAGAGCTTTTTTGCACTGCTCAGTCCGGTGATCATCCTTGGCTGTATCTACAGCGGTGTTGCTTCCCCGACTGAGGCGGCTGTTATCTCCGTATTCTATGCATTGATCATCAGCCTTTTTGTGTACAGGAGTATCCGCATCCGCGACATCTGGTCCATTCTGGTTGAGGCGATTCGTACCTTCACCCCGATCCTGTTTATTCTGGCGGCATCGACGGCATTTTCCCGTGTGCTGACGCTGATGCAGGTACCGCAGACGGTCAGCGAGTTTATCCTGAACAACTTCCACAGCCCGGTTGCGATCCTTCTGATCATCAATGTATTCCTGCTGATTGTCGGAATGGTTATGGATACGACCCCGGCGATTCTGATTCTGACGCCGATCCTTCTGCCGATTGTACAGGCGATCGGCATGAATCCGATTCAGTTTGGTGTCATCATGGTTGTCAACCTTGCGATTGGTTTCGTAACACCGCCGATCGGCGTCAACCTGTTCGTGGCAAGCTCCCTGACCGAGGTTCCGGTCATGCAGATCGCAAAGAAGGCTATGCCGATGATCGGTTTCTTCCTTGTGGCACTGCTGCTGATTACGTTTATTCCGGTGATTTCGATTGGAATTTTATAGGGAGGAGCGAAGGACAATGAAAAAGATGACAAAAAAGAAAAAGCTTTTCCGAAAAGTGACGGCACTTGCCGCTGTCATTGCGCTTGGCGCATCGCTTGCCGGCTGCGGCTCTTCCGATGGAGAGACGACACAGCGCTATTCCTGGCCGCTGGCAACGGCGAGCCCGGAGGACACGGTAACGCAGATCTTCGCTGAGAAGTTTGCGGAAGAGATTTCAGAGCTGAGCGATGGAAGGATGAAAATTCAGGTTTACGCAAACTCAACGCTTGGCGGCGACCGCGATCTGCTGGAAACGTGTGCTGACGGCGATATTCCGTTTGTCGTACAGAATACGGCACCGCAGGTTTCTTTTATGGGGGATCTTGCCGTGTTTGATTTGCCGTGTGTGTTTGATTCTCTCGATGAATGCCGTGAGAAGATTGATAATCCGGAGTTTTACGAGCTGATCAGCAATGTTTACACAGAAGGCGGCTATCACCTGCTCGGTATGGCAGATCAGGGATTTCGTGTCATGAGTACGAATAAGCCGGTTTACAGCTTTTCGGATTTCAAGGGTCAGAAGATCCGTACCATGGAGAACAGCTACCATCTGGCATTCTGGAAAGCCATCGGTGCCAACCCGACGCCGATGAGCTTCAGTGAGGTTTACATCGGCCTGCAGCAGCACACGATTGATGCGCAGGAGAACCCGTATGAGGTCATCGTTTCGAATAACCTGTATGAGCAGCAGGATTACGTAGTGGAGACGAACCATCTGCCGCATCTGATTTCCCTGATTGTCAACGACGATTTCTTCAAAGCTCTGCCGGAGGACGAGCAGGAGATCATGACAGAGGCCGCAAAGATTGCGACCGAGTACGCAAGAGAGCAGTCCGATGCCCGTATCGCCGACAAGATCGCGACGATCGAGGAGAGCGGAACGAAGATTCTGACACTCGATGACCAGACAAGAGCGGAGATCCGAGAGGCATCGAAGAGTGTGTATAAGTCGATTGAGGAGAATATTGATCCGGCGATTTACAATGCGTATATGGATGGGATTGAAAACTGAGCGTTATTCACTAAAAAAATGGTGACGATTCAGAGCCTTATCTCGATGTTGCTTTTCGCTATATGAAACTCCGGAAAAATTGCTCATTCATGCAAGCGTGTTTCGCGATTTTTCTTCGGCTTCGCATGGCTCTGAATCGTTGCAAAAAAAGAAATTTCCCGGCTGCGGGGCGCTGAAAAACGGTGCTTCGCAGTCGTTTTTTTGTCTGGATCGCTTTAAAATCGCTTTAAATTTACAAAATCTGCCTTGTACCGTCGAAATTACAAGATTATAATGGGATTTGGAAGTTTTTTTTGATCTATTATTATGACCAAGGGAGGCAAAGAAATGATTTTTAATCACATGGACCGGATTGTATTTGCAGGAGATTCCGTAACGGATATGGAAAGTGCACAGCCGGTGGGGGAAGGTTTATTTGAAAATGTCGGAAAGAGCTACGTTCGAATTGTCGAGAACATGCTCGCAGCATTCTACCCGGAGATATATCTCCGCGTGACAAACTCCGGTATCAGTGGAAACACAAGCCGCGACCTGCTGCAGCGCTTCGACCGTGATGTCGTATCCTTAAAACCGGACTGGGTATCCATCTGTATCGGCATCAACGACGTCTGGAGACAGTTCGACAGCCCGGCTATGCCGGACGAGCAGGTATCGCCGGAGGAGTACCGTTCCAACGTCGAGAAGATGATTCTTTCCGTAAAAGATAATGTAAAAGGAATTTTCCTCATGACCCCATACTACATGGAGCCAAATGGGGAGGACTGGATGAGAAAACGCATGGACACCTACGGCGCGATCTGCAGCGAGCTGGCTGAGAAATACGGCTGCCGCTTTATCGACCTGCAGGCCGTCTTCAACGATTACTTCCAGTACCGCCATTCCTCCTACATCGCCTGGGATCGAATCCATCCGAACCAGATCGGCGCTACAGTGATCGCACGGGCATTTCTGGAAAAATGCGGATTCGACTATAATCACAGACCGGAGCATGCTTGAAAAACCATTTCCGCAATCTGAAAGCGCCACTTTGCGGTATGGCTTGCCCTCATAAGGTAGACAAAAAGCGGGAATCGTTATTGGGGTCCTCGCTTTTTCTTTGTCCTGTTCTGTCTGAAAACAGCGGACAGAGTCGAAAAAAGAGAAAAAGAATCGGTAAAATTTTGCTTAAATTACCCAAAATAATTGCTGTTTTGGGACAGTTATGGTATATTATGACTATACATACATTTATGTGGCGCTACATGGGGACATAAGAGTGAGACATAAAAGAAAGGTAACTATTCAGAACCCCATCTCGATTCCGCTTGCGCTGCATTTCGATGTTGCTTCTCGCCATATGAAATTCCAGAAAACCGCGCATTCATGCAAGCATGATTCGCGATTTTCTTCCGTTTCGCATGGCTCTGAATAGTTACAAATAAAGAATAGAACAGGAGAGAAAAAGATATGTATCTGGAAGAGTATAAGAGATGGCTGGCAGCTGATCTGGAAGACGCAGACCTGAACCCGGAGCTGGCACGGATTGAAGGAAACGATGAGGAGATCAAGGACCGTTTTGCTGTATCTCTGAAATTCGGAACCGCAGGACTTCGTGGTGTACTTGGCGCAGGAACAAACCGTATGAATATCTATGTAGTGCGTCAGGCAACACAGGGCCTTGCAAACTGGGTAAAAACACAGGGCGGAAACCAGACCGTAGCCATCAGCTATGACAGCCGTATCAAGAGCGATGTTTTCGCAAAAACAGCAGCAGGCGTTCTGGCTGCAAACGGAATCAAAGTCAGAATTTACGATGCACTGATGCCGGTACCGGCACTTTCCTTTGCAACCCGTTACTATAACTGCAACGCAGGTATCATGGTCACTGCATCCCATAACCCGGCAAAATACAACGGCTACAAAGCCTACGGTCCGGACGGATGCCAGATGACCGACGATGCTGCTGCAATCGTATACGCAGAGATTCAGAAGACCGACATCCTGACCGGCGTAAAATATATGCCGTTTGCACAGGGAGTAGAAGAGGGACTGATCCGTTTCGTCGGCGATGACTGCAAGAATGCCCTGTATGAAGCAATCGAATCCCGTCAGGTTCGTCCGGGTCTGTGTAAAACCGCCGGACTGAAGCTCGTTTACAGCCCACTGAACGGATCTGGTCTTGTACCGGTTACGCGCGTATTAAAAGACATCGGCATCACCGATATTACCATCGTTCCGGAGCAGGAGTATCCGAACGGATACTTCACAACCTGCAGCTATCCGAATCCGGAAATCTTTGCAGCACTGGAAAAAGGCCTGGATCTTGCAAAAGAGACCGGCGCAGACCTGATGCTGGCAACCGACCCGGATGCAGACCGCGTTGGTATCGCCATGAAATGCCCGGATGGAAGCTATGAGCTGGTAACCGGAAACGAAGTCGGCGTTCTGCTTCTCGACTACATCTGCGCAGGCCGCATCGAGAAAGGCACCATGCCGGAGAAACCGGTTGCTGTAAAATCCATCGTGTCTACACCGCTGGCAGATGCAGTTGCAGAGCACTACGGCGTAGAGCTCCGCAGCGTTCTGACCGGATTCAAATGGATCGGCGATCAGATTGCAAACCTGGAGGCAGACGGCGAAGTAGACCGCTTCATCTTCGGATTCGAGGAGAGCTACGGATACCTGGCTGGCCCGTATGTAAGAGATAAAGACGCAGTCATCGGCTCCATGCTGATCTGCGAGATGGCAGCTTACTACAGAAGCATCGGAAGCTCTCTGAAACAGAGACTGGAAGAGATCTATGCCGAGTATGGCCGCTACCTGAACAAAGTAGACAGTTTCGAGTTCCCGGGACTTAGCGGAATGGACAAGATGGCCGGTATTATGAATGGCCTTCGAAAAGAGCCGCTGACCGAGATCGCAGGTTCCGCTGTTGTCAAAGTAACCGATTACGAGAAACCGGAAGAAACAGGACTCCCATCCGCAAACGTTCTGATCTACAAGCTGGCAAACGGTGAAACCGTCATCGTCCGCCCGTCCGGAACAGAGCCGAAGATCAAAGTATACTACACAACACTTGGTAAGGATCTGGCAGAGGCAGAAGCAGAGAAAGAAAAACTCGCAGAGGCTTTGAAACCGATTCTGGCATAAAGAAAATAAAAGAATGGAAGGGCGTGGCTTTGGTCACGCCCTTTTTTGAACCGAAATTTCTTTTGAAAAGTGTAAGATTTTCTGCAAAATGGCGTGATGATAGGTGAAAGGGGGGATTTCCATATGGAGGATACTCATATTGTCCAAATGTACTGGGACAGGAACGAAACAGCGATCAGCGAGTCTGCGATGAAATATGGTACATACTGTACGTCCATTGCACAGAATATTCTGCAGAATCCGGCGGATGCAGAAGAATGTGTCAACGACACCTGGCTTCACGCGTGGAACGCTATGCCGCCGCACCGGCCGTCTCTGTTATCCACATTTCTTGGAAAAATAACGAGAAATCTTTCGTTTGATCTGTATCGAAAAATGCATCGCAAAAAACGCGGAGGAAGTCAGATGGATGCAGTATTGGACGAGCTGGAAGAATGTGTTTCGGGGAAAGATGATATTGAGCGGCAGTGGGAGATGAAAGAACTGATCGCGGAGATCAATCAGTTTCTGCAGAAGCTGCCGGAGGAGAAACGATGCATGTTTGTCCTGCGGTACTGGTATGTAGACAGTATCGGTGAAATCGCGGATCGGCTGGGAAGAAGTGAAAACTATGTTTCAGTTACGCTGAACCGGATCCGCGGGAAACTGCATACACACTTGACGGAAAGGGGGTTCGAAGTATGAAGAAAGAAGAATTATTTGAAACGTTGGGAAATCTGGATCCTGGTATGGTGGAAAACGCGGGGAAATATCAGCGTTCACGAAGGGCTGCATGGAAAAAATGGACGGCCGCGGCAGCCTGCGCGGTAATCATCGGCGGAACTGTGCTGGGGGTTATGACATGGAGAAACGGTCGGGAGGGTTCTGCAGTCCGTTACCCGTCGGGGGTAACGACGGTTCTGGCGGCTTATCCGGCATCTGTGGCGCGGACGATGGATGCGCAGAAATTTATGGAAAGCGATGCACACTGGGACTGGTGGGATTCGTACCGGGAGCTGACAGCAAAATCAGCAGAACTGCAGACAGGAATGGATGCGTATTATCAGAACCTGATAGAACAGATGCTGGTTTCGGAAAATGAAAATACCGTCTGCTCGCCGATCAATCTGTATATCGCATTTGCGATGCTGGCGGAAACTTCAGATGGAAATACACGGCAGCAGATTCTCGACATGCTTGGTGCTCAGGATATGGATACGTTGCGGGAAAATGTTTCTTCGCTCTGGGAAAGTAATTATGCAGATACGCCTGCGCTGAAAAGTGTGCTGGCAAATTCGCTGTGGCTGGACAAGGAGGAAACATACAATGACACAACGCTGCAGCGGCTGGCGGAGCAGTACTATGCATCGACATTCAGAGGAACGCCAGGATCAAAAGAAATGGATCAGGCATTGCAGACCTGGACGGATAATAATACCGGCGGGCTTTTGAAGGAATATACGAAAGACATGGCGATCGCACCGGATACCGTGTTTGAGCTTGTATCTACCATCTATTATAAGGCGATGTGGAGGGAAAATTTCTGGGAAGTGAATACAGAGAAGGAAACGTTCCACGGAACTGCGGGAGACACCGATGTGGATATGATGAAAAAAACGGAACGGATGGATGTCTACCAGGGAGAACAATTTACGGCAATCGGTCTTAGCCTTCAGGACAGCGGCTCTATGTATTTCCTGCTTCCGGATGAAAATGCAGATGTAAGTGAACTGGTATCATCGCCGGATCTGATGAAGGTTATACGGCGGGATGAAAGCAGTGATAACTGGTATTCCCCTATGGTGAATCTGTCTGTTCCTAAATTTAAAGTATCGGAGAAAACAGACCTGATCGAAACGGTGCGTGCACTTGGTGTAACGGATGCACTGGATGCGGATCTGGCGGATTTCAGTCCATTAACAGAGAACAGGAATGGCTTATACCTGAGCAAAGCAGACCACGCCGCCATGCTCGAAATTGATGAAAACGGAGTAACCGGAGCAGCCTATACAGAACTTGGCGTTTCAGAAACCGCAGCAGAAATCCCGGACGACGAAATCGATTTCGTACTGGATCGTCCATTCCTGTTTCTTGTTACGGGGCAGGACGGATCGCTGTTGTTCTCGGGAGTTGTAAGAAATATCGACGGGAAGTGAAAAAAGGAGTCGGACTGTCCGACTCCTTTTAAAATAGAAGAACTCAGGGTATTTCATCCTCCGAAGCGGATATTCTTTACTGTTTTCTTCTCAATATGCAAATCTTCATAAATCCGGTTGCCACCATTTCCCTGCGGCGCCTGGGCAAGAAGCCCTACTTTTACGGTCTTTTTACCGGAAAGATTAAAAAATCTTGTCATAAAATAATGAATGCCGTCTTCAGAATAATGGAAAGCAAAGGAATTTTTCACTCTGCAAATTTTCAGCCATGCGGTATTTCCGGAAATATTACTTCCGTTGGCATCGTCAGAATAACCTTGTTTCGTCACAACGCTGACAGCGGCATGAGTTCCGAAATCGGTTTTTTCAAAGCAGCTTTTTGCCCAGTTGTCCAGATCTTCCATGACCATAAGAGAAGAAGAGTCATAGATGTCTTTGAAGTCATGAGAAACTTTGACAGTCAGAACAAAATCGCCTTCGATTTCCGTATAATAATAGGGTGCATTGTGCAGTGATTCCGGCGTAATGCCTTCTTCCGAAACAGTGCCGTTGTTGCAGAAGAAATCTGTCCCAGCCGGTGCAAAGATGACAAGCTTGCCTTCTTCCTCTCTTTTTAATTCGCTTTCATTTAACCAGGAAAAATCCATCATCCTATCTCCTTTCTAAGAAGTGTGTCTGAGACACGTTACAGTATCTCTTCGGTGCTTATTTTTACTCTGCGTTCCTTTGTCGGAGCAGAAAAACAGACAAAATCAGTACAGCAGGGAAAATGCAGCCGGCCAGCATACCTGCCTTCAGATCGTCGCCGGTGTTTTGTGTGACAAATCCAATAACAAATGGTCCAATGGAACCACCCATATCTCCGGCCATGGCGAGAAGTGCGAACAGTGCAGTTCCGCCGAGTGGAATTTTAGAGGATGAAATACTGATGGTTCCCGGCCACATAATTCCTACGGAGAAACCACACACAACGCAGCCTGTAAGATTTAAAAGAGGATATGGTGCGAGAGCTGCAGCCAGATAACAGATCAGGCAAAGTGTACCGGATGCGATCATAAATTTTGTTAAGTCAATTTTTTCCCCGTATTTACCATAGAAGGTTCTGCTGATGCCCATCATCACAGCAAACAGGCACGGTCCTGCAATGTCTCCAATGCTTTTTGAGAGACCTAATGCAGACTCGGCATAAGCGGAAGCCCATTGCGCCATCGAAATCTCGCTTGCTCCGGCGCAGACCATAAGAACAAGGGAAATCCAGAAAATGGGAAGACGGCACAGCTGACGAATGGTAAGTCCTTCTTCGCTTCCGGTGAGTGATTCAATCGGGCAGGAAAGGAAATTAAACGTATTGTACAGTGGAAGTACAGCCCAGATACATGCGAGGATCGGCCAGCGTTCCATACCAAAAACTGCCAGAAAAGCAGTGGAGAGTAAGATGACGCCTACAGACCCCCAGCAGTAAAAGGAGTGAAGCAGACTCATAACGCTGTCCTTATTGTCAAACGGACAAGCCTCTACGATTGGGCTGACAAGAACCTCAATCAGTCCGCTTCCGGCGGCATAGATCATGGCACTGAGCAAAATTCCTGCATAGGCATTTGGCAGAATATTGGGCAGAAAGGCAAGTCCAATCAGGCCGCAGGCGGAAAGAATCTCAGAAGCAACGACACACCTGCGATAACCGATTTTATCGACATATCTGGCACAGAACAAATCGACAAGAAGTTGTGTGAAAAAGAATACTGTCGAGATAAACGCAATTTTTCCAAGAGAAATATGGTAAGTTCTGTGAAAGGTAAGAAATAGTAAAGGTGCAAAATTTGCAGAAATTGCCTGCGTGATAAATCCAAGATAACAGGCAATTAAGGTTTTGTGGTAGTTCTTTTTCATGATGATATACTCCGTTTTTTAAAATGGCAGAACTGCTGCGGCCGTAGTGTTCGTTTCGTTGCCGTTCACCGTGTTCCATGGAGCGACAACGATTCTTTTTGTATAATAACGTAAAATAGTGTCGCTTTCACTGGAATATATCGTCTGTTTATTGTATAATATCGTAAAATAGAGAGGGGCGTGCCTGAAAAACGGAGGCGGGGAAAGATGGAATTTAATACATTTTATAACAAGATCCAAACGGATGAAAGCATGATGGAAACGATACAGCATGGAAACAGTGAGTATCCGTTTCAATTGTATTACGACGATCTTGCGTTGTTTGATTTTCATTGTGTAGAATGGCACTGGCATGTGGAGTTTGAGTTTGTTTTTGTACAGGAGGGAACAGCAACCTTCTGGGTTGGCGAAAAGCAGTTTTCACTGGGACAGGGAACGGGCATTTTTATTAACTCAAAGATTTTGCATCGCTATTTTTCTGAAGGCCATGCGATTGTGCCAAATTTCGTTCTGAAACCGACATTTCTCGCTTCGGCAGACAGCCTGATTTACAAAAAATACATTGCACCGATACAGGCGTGTAAGGTGGACTGCATTGTCTTTTGCAGGGAAATAAAATGGCAGGCAGAAGCACTGGAGCTCATGCAGAAAATTCTCAAAGCGCAGGAATCAGACAAAGACCGGGAACTGGTTACTTTATTTCTGACGCAGGAATTGTGGCACTTGCTTTATTTGCACATGGATTCGGAAGTGCTGCAGAAAAAAAGAGAAAATACGGCATCCTCACAGGGAAGAACACAGCTGATGATGCAATATATTCATCAAAATTTCCGACAAAATCTTACCCTGGAGGATATCGCCGGGCAGGCTATGGTGAGCAAAAGTACGGCATTGAATCTGTTCCGAAGATATCTTCACGATACGCCGGTGCATTATCTGGTGAAGTATCGTCTGCAGGAGGCTGCAAAGCTTCTGGCCACGACGGAGAAAAAGATAACTGTAATTTCCGGCGAGACGGGATTTGAAAATATGGATTATTTTTGCAAAACATTTAAGAAATATTATGGGAGGACACCGACGGAATATCGAAGAAAAAAACAAATGGATACGGATGACAGAGAAGGGATTGTTCAAGAGGTAGTGTAAGAGGAAACGGAAAAATTACATTCTGAAAAAGGAGCGGAATCCGGTGTGGGTTCTGCTCCTTTTTAAATGGAAAATTATGGAATATATTTATTCGGCACAGCCAAAAACTCTTCTACATATTGCTCTAGTGCCGCAAGCAGCTCTTCAAGCGGAAAGACCTTCAGATCCTGCGCGGCTTCCGGCGGGACGGAGAGGAAGTGATGGAGGAGGTCAAGTACCTGTTGGACGTTCTCATACGGAATTTCTGTGATTCCAGGGTTCGTGACGTTAGGATTGAGATCGAGCGGGATGCAATAGCGGTTGACAAGATATGTATTCATTCGTGTATAGTCCCCGTAATAATACTCCTCCGTGAGATATCTGGAAAAAGGAATGGATGTCCGCGATTTTTTGATATAAACCGTTGCAATCTCATCTCTCATATCTGTAATTTCTCCATCCGCATTATAAAATTCCACAATCTGCGGAATGAAATCCTTAAAGAATTTCCGGTCAATATAAAGATGAAAATAATATCCCAGTGCGCTCGAATCTGGCAGAAGTGAACGGTATTTCGCTGTAAACCGTGTAAGATCCGGGAATACCATCATTTTTTCGCGGTAAAGCGGATCGCGGAAATGGGAGGATTCTTTCTGCTGCGTCGCATCCGGCAGAAGATTTCCGATCAGAAAATCATTTACCGATGAAATCGGATATGGAAAATCCGGGTGGGACGGGAGGTGCTTTAACAGCATTTGGGCTGCGGTGAGATGTAAAATAAAACCTGGCATGGGAATGAAGATGTCCTTTCGTATTTGCTTCTAATCTAAACAAAATGGCAGCGTTTGTCAAATTCTATTTGAGTAGCGTAAATTCTAAAAAAAACATAAACACCGGCAAATTTCTTGACATGGAAATTTGCCGGTGTTATTATTTAACATGCGTAAATAAATAACACTGTTAAACATTTGCGGCAAAAGGAGGGGGAAAACATGAAAGATGCATTTGAAAAACTGTTTCGTGCGGTGCACCAGTTTAAAAAACTGAACGTATCAGACCTGATACCGGGACTCAGCAGTTCCGAATTTTCCGTTATGGGTGCGATTTTGCAAATGGGAGAAAACGGAAAAATTACAAGCTCAGAGCTGGCGGCGAAGACCAAAACACTTCCGCCGGCTGTGTCGCGCACACTGCGCGGACTGGAGGAAAAAGGATATGTAGAGCGGAGCGTTGACAAAAAAGACCGCAGAAATACGTATATCAGTCTGACAGAGAAGGGCTGGAAAAAGGGGGAAGAGGTACGGGACAGAATGCAGGACTTTGGCTGCTCTGTGATGTCACAGTTAAAGGAAGAGGATGTAGATCGGCTGGTTGCTTATCTGGATCGTATCTATGAGATCGCAGAAAAAGAAATTGACACCCGAAAACGACAGAATTAGTGTGCCGGCAAGCTGGTACACAAAAAAAGACAGAAAGGGGAAAAAATGAGTAAGATTTTCAAGAATATGCTCCCGTACTGGAAATCGATTCTTGTGATTCTTATGCTTTTGTTTGTCCAGGCGTGGTGCGACCTGTCGCTCCCGTCGTATACATCCGACATCATCGATGTGGGCATTCAGAACAGCGGCGTCGAGCACGTTACGCCGAAACGGATCACCGAGGAAGAATTTCAGACGGCCGAGTTTATCATGACGGATGATGAGGTGGATTTATGGGAAAGCCTCTATACGAAAAAGGACGGCTATTATGAACGGAACAAAGCTTCTGAAAAAGAACTTGATGAAACAGACGATACACTGACCGTTGCACTGCTGATGAATTACCAGATGGGTGCGATGGAGGAGGATACCTTTAAACAACTCATGGCACAGCAGACCGGTCAGGATGCGTCGGTGTTTGAAAACATGACGATTGAGCAGATCGGCGAGATGATGCATGTGGAGCTGAAGAGCTTCCAGCAGGAAAAAGAGGATGACGATGGAAACAAAGTCGAAGTCACCTGTGTGGATGTCCGTCCAATCTTTGCAGCGATGCTCGAGAGCGGGCAGATGGATAAAGACACCGTGCTCTCGATGCGCGACAGCATGGAAAAAACGTTTGATACGATGGGAAGCTCCCTGGTAAAATCGATGGGCATTGCGTATGCAGTTTCCGCAGACAAAGCGGCGGGTCTCGATGTAGACCAGATTCAGAAAACGTACCTTCTGACTGCAGGCCTCAAGATGGTCGGCATGGCACTCCTGATGGGTGTGGTAACTGTTCTCGTCGGACTGTTTGCCTCCCGCGTCGGCGCCGGAATCGGCCGCGATCTGCGCGAAAAAGTATTCAAACGGGTTGTCGGATTCTCCAATGCGGAGATGGATCAGTTCTCCACCGCATCGCTGATTACCCGAAGCACGAACGATATCCAGCAGATTCAGATGGTCTCCGTCATGGTGCTGCGAATGGTTGCCTACGCTCCGATCCTTGGCATCGGCGGTGTGCTGAAAGTCATGAAAACGGGAGCCGGTATGGAATGGATCATTGTTCTTGCGATCATCGTCATTCTCGGATACGTGATGCTGCTTGTCTCCCTTGCGATGCCGAAATTTAAGCTGATGCAGAAACTGGTTGACAACATCAACCTCGTATCGCGTGAAATCCTGACCGGACTCTCTGTCATCCGTGCGTTCGGAAGAGAGGACAAAGAGGAAGAGCGCTTCGACGGTGCGAATAAGGAACTGACCAAAATAACCCTGTTCACCAACCGCGTCATGACCTTTATGATGCCTGGTATGATGATGATTATGAACGTGCTGACCGTCGGAATCGTATGGTTCGGTGCACATAAAATCGATGCCGGCACGATGCAGGTCGGTGCAATGACTGCATTTATTACCTACGCCATGATGATCGTCATGTCTTTCCTGATGCTGACAATGATGTCAATCATGCTGCCGCGTGCCGCTGTTGCCGCCGGCCGTATCGATGAAGTCATTCAGACAGAATCCTCCATTCAGGATGTCAAAAATCCGGAGCAGCTGGAGGTTCACAACGGAGTTGTCCGCTTCGATCACGTCAACTTCCGTTATCCGGGCGCCGAGGAGGATGTGCTGCATGACATCGACTTCGTTGCCGAGCCTGGCAAGACGACGGCGATCATCGGAAGCACCGGCTGCGGTAAATCGACGCTGGTCAACCTGATCCCACGTCTCTATGATGTGACGGGCGGAAAGATTACGCTCGACGGAAAAGATATTCGAAACATTACGATGAAGGATCTGCGCGATGAGATCGGTTTCGTGCCGCAGAAAGGTGTGCTGTTCTCGGGAACGATCGCATCCAACCTGCGCTTCGGAAAAGACGATGCGACGGATGCGGAGATCGAAAAGGCAGCCGCAATTGCGCAGGCAACCGAGTTTATCGAGGCAAAAGATGACAAATACGAAACCGCGATTGCACAGGGCGGAACGAACGTATCCGGCGGACAGAAACAGCGTCTGGCGATTGCGCGTGCGATTGCAAAAGACCCGAAAATCTTTATTTTCGACGACAGTTTTTCTGCACTTGACCTGAAAACGGATGCGGCGCTTCGAAAAGCACTGGCGGAGAATGTCAAAGACAGCACCGTGATCATCGTGGCACAGCGGATCAGCACGATTCTCCATGCGGAGCAGATTCTGGTGCTCGATGACGGAAAAGTAGTCGGAAAAGGTACGCATGAGGAACTGCTGAGAAGCTGCGAGGTTTACCAGGAGATTGCGAAATCCCAGCTGTCAGAGAAAGAGCTTGGACTGAAGGAAAGTGAGGTGGCTGACCATGAGTAATGAAATGAACCAGCAGCCGCGCAAAAGAGGACCGATGGGACGGATGGGCCGCGGCATGCAGCCGGGCGAGAAGCCGAAAGATCTGAAAAAATCGATCAAACAGCTCGCTCAGTACATCGGAAAATATAAAATTGCGATTTGTATTGTTATGATCTGTGCCGCATGCTCAACGGTGTTCAATGTTGCCGGACCAAAGATTCTCGGAAAAGCTACGACCGCACTGTCCGAGGGACTGATGGAAAAGATCCGGGGCACAGGAAGCATTGATTTTGCAAGAATCGGAACGATTCTGCTGTTTGTACTTGGCCTGTATCTGATGAGCGCCCTGTTCAGCTTCATCCAGGGATGGATCATGACGGGCGTGACGCAGAAGGTGTGCTATCAGCTTCGAAAAGAGATTTCGGAGAAGATCAACCGTATGCCGATGAAATATTTTGAGAGCCGCACGTACGGTGAAGTGCTCTCACGCATCACAAATGATGTCGATACGCTTGGCCAGGGACTGAACCAGAGTATCACGACGATCATCACCTCGTTGGCAACGCTCATCGGTGTTCTGATCATGATGCTGAGTATCTCCCCATTGATGACGCTGATCGCGCTTGTGATCCTGCCGATTTCAATGGGACTCATCGGACTCGTGACAAAGAAATCACAGAAATTCTTCCGTGCCCAGCAGGAATATTTAGGCCACATCAACGGTCAGGTTGAGGAGGTTTACGGCGGCCATCTCGTCATCAAGGCATTTAACCGCGAGAAGGATACGATCGAAGAGTTTGAAAAAACCAACAATATTCTTTACGATTCCGCATGGAAATCCCAGTTTTTATCCGGTATGATGCAGCCGATTATGATGTTTGTCGGAAATTTAGGCTACGCCTGCGTGGCATTGACCGGCGGACTTCTGGCGATCAAAAACGTGATCACGATCGGTGATATCCAGGCATTTATCCAGTATGTGAAAAACTTTACCCAGCCGATCCAGCAGATTGCGCAGGTTATCAACATGGTACAGTCGATGTCGGCGGCATCCGAGCGTGTCTTTGAATTCCTGAACGAGGAAGAGGAAGACCAGATTGTCGAGAATCCGGCAGCAATCGAGACTGTGACAGGAGAAGTCACCTTCGACCACGTACATTTCGGCTACAACCCGGAGCAGATCATCATCAACGATTTCAGCGCCAAAGTAAAACCGGGCCAGAAAACCGCGATCGTCGGCCCGACCGGAGCCGGAAAGACGACGATGGTCAAACTGCTGATGCGCTTCTACGATGTCAACAGCGGAGCCATTCTGCTGAACGACCACAACATCAAAGACTTCAACCGCAGAGAGCTGCGCGATGCCTTCGGTATGGTCCTGCAGGATACGTGGCTGTTCAAGGGAACCATCATGGAAAACATCCGCTACGGCCGGCTCGATGCAACAGATGAGGAAGTCATCGCAGCAGCAAAAGCCGCAAGAGCCCACCACTTCATCCAGACCCTGCCGGGCGGCTATCAGATGGAACTGAATGAAGATGCCAGCAATGTGTCGCAGGGACAGAAACAGCTGCTGACGATTGCACGCGCAATCCTTGCTGACAACAAGATTCTGATCCTCGACGAGGCAACCTCATCCGTCGACACCAGAACCGAAATCGAGATCCAGAAAGCCATGGATAACCTGATGAAGGGCAGAACAAGCTTCGTCATCGCCCACCGGCTGTCCACGATTCGTGATGCGGATCTGATTCTCGTCATGAAAGACGGAGACATCATCGAGCAGGGAAATCACGAAGAACTGCTCGCGGCAAACGGATTCTATGCAAATCTTTACAATTCGCAGTTTGAGGATGTGGTGGCGTAAGAGAAGAAAAATTGACTTGACATATCTTCGGAATTTCTGTACAAAATAAGTAAGAGCACTGGCTCCGTTATAAAAGCAGTGGTCCCTACTGTGAGTGGGAATTGTTGTTATTTACAATTCAAAAAAGAAAATGAATGCCTGAGCTTAAGTGTTCAGGCATTTTTTGCTTTCGTGGTAGAATATCTAAGCAATCTGGAGTAAAATAAACAGCAGAAAAAAGAAAGTGAGAACAAAAAATGGCAGACAGACACATAACAGAAAAATTACTGGAGGGCGAGCGTCTTTCCGGAAAGGTGACATTATTTGCGAAAGTAACAATTTTACCGGGCGACGAGCTTCCGTATCATGAGCATCACGGAGAGACAGAAACGTACCACATCTTATCCGGCGGGGGAATGTATCAGGATAATGACAAGACCTATCCGGTACAGGATGGCATGACGACGTTCTGCGAGGACAGCAGCGGACATGCGATTTCCTGCCTTGGGGAAGAGCCGCTGGTCTTTCTGGCGATGATTCAGAAAAAAGCAGAGTAACCGGAGCGGACGGCCATGAGCAGAAAGAAAAAGCCCAGGATGGAATACCGCTACTACGAAGCGCCGGAGAAATGTCCGGTGCTGGCGCTTCTGGGCGAAAAATGGGTACAGAACTACGGTTATCAGATTGATTACCTGCATTTTCATAATATGATGGAGATCGGCGTCTGCTATTACGGTGAGGGGACAATTGTCCTGGAAGATAAAGAAATTCCGTACGACGGGGGGGCATTTACGGTAGTACCAAAGAACTTTCCACATACGACAAACTCAAAGGAAAACAGTCTGTGCTCCTGGGCATGGCTGTTTATTGATGTGGAAGGCTTTATCACAAAACTGTATAAGGATAATTCGCGTATGGCACAGAAGCTGATTTCCCGCATCAACCAGAGGGCTCATTACTCGAAAAATGAGGACAGACCTGAGGTGGCGGAGCTGATCAAACTGATTATTAAATGCATGGATGAAAAAGAGGAATTTTATCTGGAAGAAGTAAAGGGGCTGACGCGGGCGCTTCTGATGCAGATTGCGAGATGGAATGAAAAAGATGAGACGCAGGAAAAGAATGCCATTCTGGATGATGCCAGCATTGCCCTGATTCTTCCTGCGCTCAATTATATCGGGGAAAATTTCCACGAGAGCATCCGGATTGAAGAACTTGCGGATGTGTGCCACATCAGTGAGACACATCTGCGCCGTATTTTTCAGGAATCCATGCGGATGCCGCCGGTGGAATATATCAACTGGGTTCGGATCCGGGCAGCGTGCAAAGAGCTGAGAAAGACAAATGCCTCCGTAAGTGACATTGCACTGCACTGCGGATTCACAACAATATCCACTTTTAATCGTAATTTTCGAAAGATTCTCGGCGTTTCGCCCCAGCAATGGCGGAGGGCACCGGAACATTACGAGCAGAATTTGTTGAAATTTGACATAAAAACACAGGAAGGATGGTGAAACAAAGTGAAAATATCTATAAATAGTTGAAAATGCATAGGATAGAGTCGAATATGCGCACAACCGACGAAAGAATGTTGTTATAATTTGTACATGTTGAGGGGATAAAAACCTAAAAAATGTACAAAACAACCAAAAGACTTTTAGGCGATATATGTGAAAAAGTCAGGTTGTAAAATAACATCTTAAGGAGGATGTGCAATATGAAAAGAAAAATTGTATCAATCGTAATGGCATCAGCAATGGTATTTGGACTGGCTGCATGTGGTTCCAGCGGAGGAACTACAACAAGTTCCAGCAACGGCGGAAACGATGCATCAGCAGCAAGTGAAACCACTGCAAAATCAGAGAGCAGCGACGTAGTAGAGGGCGGCTCTGATGATGACAACACCTTAACCGTATGGACCTGGGACCCGAACTTCAACGTTTACGCGATCAAGAAAGCAGCTGAAATTTATGCACAGGATCACGAAGGATTCAAAGTAGAAGTCAGCGAAGTACAGTCCGACGACATTGAAACCCGTCTGACCACAGCAGTTTCCGCAGGAGACTTAAGCACTCTGCCGGATATCTTCCTGATGCAGGATAACTCCTTCCAGAAATATGCAACCAACTATCCGGACATCTTCACCGATCTGACCGATTCCGGAATTGATTTCAGCGAATTCTCATCCGCAAAAGTTGCTTACTCTACTCTGGATGGGAAGAACTACGGAATTCCGTTCGACAATGGTGCCGTTATCGAGTGCCTGCGTACTGATATGCTGGAGCAGGCAGGCTTCACCGTAGATGATTTCACAGATATCACCTGGAATGACTTTATGGAGAAAGCAAAAGTTGTCAAAGAGAAAACAGGCCAGCCGATCCTGACATCTCAGGCCGGATCTCCGGACCTTGTTATGGAAATGCTGCAGTCTTGCGGTGAGTCCCTTTTCAACGAAGATGGATCTGTCAACATCGTAGACAACAAAGCACTGAAACCAATCCTTGAGATTTACAGCCAGATGGTAAAAGATGGCACTCTTGTAGAGGTTACTGACTGGGATCAGTACATTGCATCCATCAACAACGGAACCACAGCAGGCGTTATCAACGGATGCTGGATTATGGCTTCCATCACAGCAAACGAAGATCAGTCCGGTAAATGGGCGCTCACCAATATGCCAAAACTGGACGGCATCGACGGAGCAACCAACTACTCCAACAACGGTGGTTCTTCCTGGGCAATTTCTTCCAACTGCAAGAAAACCGATCTTGCCATTGACTTTATGAAATCTACCTTCGCAGGCAGCACAGCTCTTTACGATGACATCATCGCAAAAGGCGCTCTGGCAACCTGGGCACCGGCAGGAGATTCCGAAGCATATGCACAGCCAGTTGCATTCTTCAGTGATGACCCGGTTTATGCAAAAATCGTTGATTTCGCAACCAAGACTCCATCCAACATCACTGGAGCATTCTACTACGATGCACGTGATGCTGTCGGAACCGCACTTTCCAATATCATCCAGACAGGAGCAGATATGGACAGCGAACTTCAGACCGCACAGGAAACTGTAGAGTTCAACATGGGTGGCTGATATCCTGCAATACATAAAAAAGTAGGACGATAAGAAACGGGTCTGCTTCCTGGACAGACAGAAGCAGGCCCGTTCTGTATCTATGCGGTGTGTGTTTGAAAAATGATTTCTGCAGGAGAACATGAAATGTTGTCTGCAAAAAGATTTTTTCAAACACACGCCAGGTAAAAAAAGAAAGGAAGATTCCATGAGCAGTCAGAAGAAAAAAGGAATGAACTTGGAAAGAAAACAGAATCTTACCGGCTGGGCTTTCCTGATGCCGGCAACGATCCTGATCGCATGGATGAGCTTTTATCCGATGATTCAGGCATTCATCCTGTCTTTACAGACAGGTATGGGCATCAACCTGAAATTCAACGGATTTGCAAACTATGCCCGTATTTTAAAAGACCCGACCTTTAAACAGACCTTAAGCAACACCTTCTTTTATCTGATTATTCAGGTGCCGATCATGCTGATCCTCGGCCTGATGTTTGCTTCCATGCTGAACAACAAAGATCTGCGTTTTAAGGGACTGTTCCGTACCTGCATTTTCCTGCCGTGCGCAACATCTCTCGTATCTTACGCGATGATCTTCCGTTCCCTGTTTGCAAATGACGGTTTTATCAACACCGTTCTCCGCGGCCTCGGCATGAACCCGATCATGTGGTTCTCCAATGCGTGGACAGCCCGTGCGGTTATCATCATCGCCCTGATCTGGAGATGGACCGGATACAACATGGTCTTCTATCTCTCCGGTATGCAGAACATTGAATATTCGATCTACGAAGCAGCCAAAATCGACGGCGCAAGCCCGCTGCAGACTTTCTTCAAGATCACCGTTCCACTGTTAAAACCGATGATTTTGCTGACCACAATTACTTCTACCAACGGTACTCTGCAGCTGTTCGATGAGTCCCTGAACCTGACAAACGGAGGTCCTGGAAAATCAACCATGACCATGTCTCATTATATTTACAATATGTCCTTTGTACAGAGCCCGAACTTTGGCTATGCGGCAGCAATGTCCATCCTGATCCTGATCATGGTAGCCATTCTGGCACTGCTTCAGATGAAAGTAGGTGACGAGCGATAATGGGAAAAACAAAGAAATTCTTCATGTATCTGGTTTTAACGGTAGCATCCCTCCTTTCTGTATTTCCGCTGTACTATATGTTCTGCGCGTCTACGAACAGAAGTATTGATGTTATTGCCGGAAAACTGATTCCGGGTACTTATCTGATGGAAAACTTCAAGTCACTGATTGCGCAGCAGAACCTGCGTCTTGCACTGTGGAACTCGTTCCGGAATGCAACGGTACTGACGGTCCTTTGTCTTCTGGTCTGCTCAATCGCAGGTTATGGATTTGAAATTTATCATGACAAAGCGAAAGATGCGGTATTTACCGTGCTTCTGACTGCGATGATGATCCCGTTTGCAGCAATCATGATCCCGATGTTCCGCATGTTTTCACAGTTAAAAATGGTCAACACGATGGTAGCATTTATGCTTCCTTCGATTTCCACTCCGTTTATGATTATGATGTTCCGTCAGGCTTCCCGTTCTTTCCCGCACGATATCATCGAAGCGGCAAGACTGGATGGTTTAAGCGAGACAGGAATTTTCTTCCGCATGTATATGCCGACCATGAAATCGACCTATGCGGCAGCAACGATTATCACCTTCATGAATGCATGGAACAACTATCTGTGGCCAAAGGTTATCTTGCAGAACAATGATTCCATTACCATGCCGATGCTGGTAGCGAACCTGCTCGGCGGCTACACTGTAGATTATGGCGTGCTGATGCTCGGCGTATTCATCTGTACGATCCCGACAGCAATCATTTTCTTCTGCTTCCAGAAGAGCTTCACAGAAGGTATCACAGGTGCTGTAAAATAAGAAAAAGAATCGAACAGAAAAGGTGGATATTTGGATGAATATCCACCTTTTTTCAAAAGATCAAAGAAAATAAAATTCCAGAAGGAGGAAAATAAAAATGGGTGTATTTCAGTATGAAAAAGTGAAGGACCCGACGTATTATGGAGAGAACCGGGTACCGGCGCATTCCGATCACAGGTATTATGGATCGGTGGAAGAAATGGAGCAGCATGTGGAAAACTTCCGTCACAGTCTGAATGGACTGTGGAAATTCCACTATGCAAAGAACTACGAGAGCACGATTCCGGGATTTGAGACACCGGAGTATGACTGCACAAAATGGGATGATATCCGCGTGCCGGCGCATATCCAGATGGAGGGATACGACGCACCGCAGTATGCCAATGTGCAGTATCCGTGGGAAGGAAGAGAAGAAATCCAGCCGGGCGAGATTCCGGAGCGGTTCAATCCGACGGCTTCCTATGTGAAATATTTTGAAGTGCCGGATCAGATGAAAGGAAAACGGCTTTTTGTTTCCTTCCAGGGAGCAGAGAGCGGTATTGCCGTATGGCTGAACGGAACGTTCCTTGGCTACAGCGAGGATACGTTTACTCCGTCCGAGTTTGAACTGACCCCGTATCTGAAAGAGGGCGAAAATAAACTGGCTGCGCAGGTTTTCAAATGGACGAGCGGAAGCTGGTGCGAGGATCAGGATTTCTTCCGTTTCTCCGGTATTTACCGTGATGTGTATCTGTACACGATTCCGGAGGTTCACGTTTCGGATCTGAAAGTACAGACGCTGCTGGATGATACGTTTACGAAGGCAGATCTGGTCATTGATACGAAAACGATCGGAAAAGGAAAAGTAAAAATTACCCTGTCAAAAGACGGAACGGCACTGCAGAGCACCGAAGGTGTGCTGGATGGGGAAACACAGTTTGTTCTGAAAGTCGATCACCCGGAACTGTGGTCCGCAGAGACACCGGTGCTGTATGATCTTCTGCTGGAAGTCACCGCAGAGGATGGAACAGTGCAGGAACTGATTCCGCAGAGAGTCGGATTCCGCCGCTTTGAGATGAAAGACCACATCATGATGCTGAATGGAAAACGCATTGTCTTTAAAGGCGTCAACCGCCACGAGTTCAGCTCCGTATCCGGCCGTGTCGTTTCGAGAGAAGAGCTGATCAAAGACCTGACAACGATGAAACAGAACAACATCAATGCAATCCGTACCTGCCATTACCCGGATGCGGTCGGCATTTATGATCTGTGCGATGAATACGGTCTTTACATGATCGCGGAGTGCAACATGGAGTCCCATGGAACGAGAGATACGGATGCGGTACGGAACGGGGATTTCTCCGGTGTCGTACCGTGCGACCGTCCGGAGTGGATGGACTGCATGCTGGACCGTGTCAACTCGATGTATCAGAGAGACAAAAACCATCCGGCGATTCTGATCTGGTCCTGCGGAAATGAATCGTTCGGCGGAAAGGTTATTTTTGAAATGTCTCAGTTATACCGGAAGATGGATCCGACCCGCCTTGTCCATTATGAGGGAGTGAACGATGACCGCAGATACAACGACACCAGCGATATGGAAAGCCGGATGTACACCACGGTCAACGAGATCCGGGAATTTTTAGCGAAAGACCGCAGAAAACCGTACGTCTGCTGTGAGTATGCCCATGCCATGGGAAATTCCTGCGGCGCGATGAAGAAATATATGGATCTGACCGAGGAAGAGCCAATGTTCCAGGGCGGCTTTATCTGGGACTATATCGATCAGTCGATTTATAAAAAAGACCGCTACGGAAAAGAGTTCCAGGCGTATGGCGGTGATTTTGACGACCATCCGTGTGATTATAACTTCAGTGGAAATGGTATCGTATACGGCGGCGAGCGCGACGCGTCTCCGAAGATGCAGGAAGTAAAATTCTGCTATCAGAATATTTCCATTGACGTGCAGAAAGACAAGGCGGTTGTAAAAAATAAAAACCTGTTTGTGAATACCGATACATTTGCATGCGTAGTACTTCTCGAAAAAGAAGGAAAGAAACTGAAAGAAGTGCCGATGGAAGTTTCGGTGGAGCCGCTTTCGGAAAAAACGGTGGAGCTGCCGATCGCGGTACAGACACTTCCGGGAGAGTATGCGGTGACCGTTTCCTTCCGCCTGAAAGAAGATACCGTATGGGGCAAGCGCGGCCATGAAGTTGCATTTGGACAGGGCGTTTATGAAGTGGAAGCACCGGCGAAAGCAGAAAAACCGGCGAAATTTGAAGTGATCCGTTCCAACCATGATTTTGGTGTGCGCGGCGAGAATTTCGATGTGATGTTCTCCGATCTGAACGGCGGACTCGTATCGTACCGTTACGGCGGCGTTGAGATGATCAAAATGATTCCGAAACCGAACTTCTGGCGTGCGCCGATCGACAATGACTGCGGAAGCCTGATGCCGATGCGTTACAGCCAGTGGAAGATTGCTTCGATGTATCTGTCCCACAAATATCCGAACGGCAGTCATTATCCGGGACTGTATGCACCGGAAATCGAAGTACACGAGGACTGCGCAGAAGTCAGCTACCGCTATGTAATGCCGACCACACCGGCGAGTGAGTGCCGTCTGACCTACCGTGTCTTCGGCGATGGAAGCATTCAGACGACGCTGACGTATGATCCGGTGAAAGAGCTCGGCGATATGCCGGAATTCGGCGTGATGTTCAAGCTGGATGCCGATTACGACCACGTTACCTGGTATGGCATGGGACCGGAGGAGACGTATGTGGACCGCTGCGCCGGAGCAAAGCTTGGCGTTTATAAGAATAAAGTCGAAGACAATATGGCGAAATATCTCGTTCCGCAGGAGTGCGGCAACAAGGTTGGTGTACGCTGGGCAACCGTGACGAACCGCAAGGGCCGTGGTATGATGTTTAGCGGCGACAAGATGGAATTTTCCGCACTGCCGTACACACCGCACGAGCTGGAAAATGCGATGCATCCGTATGAACTGCCGCAGGTACATTACACCGTTGTGCGCGTGGCAAAACAGCAGATGGGTGTCGGAGGAGACGACAGCTGGGGTGCACAGACCCATCCGGAATACCTGATTCCGGTTGACCAGAAACTGGAATTTACCTTTACATTCCGAGGCATTTGAGAATAAAAGGAGATTTTCATGAGACAGAATATAAATTTTGGAAAACTTCTGCATGGCGGAGATTACAATCCGGAACAATGGCTGGAATATCCGGAAATTCTGGAACAGGATCTTGCGTATTTCAAAAAAGCGAAAATAAATGAAGTTTCCCTCGGCATCTTTTCCTGGGCATTCCTGGAGCCGGAAGAAGGCGTGTTTGATCTGGAATGGCTCAAAAAAATGGTAGACCGCCTGTATGAAAATGGAATTTCTGTCATGATGGCTACACCGACAGCGGCAAGACCGCGCTGGATGGCACAGAAATATCCGGAAGTACTCCGCATGGATGCGATGCGGCAGAGAAATCTGTACGGAGAGCGTCATAACCATTGCTATACCTCGCCGGTGTACCGGGAAAAAACGAGAAAGATCAATACAAAACTGGCAGAAGCGTTCAAGGATCATCCAGGTGTCATTGCATGGCATATTTCGAATGAACTAGGCGGAGAGTGCCATTGCCCGCTCTGCCAGGAGGCATTTCGGAACTGGGTAAAACAAAAATATGGCAGTTTACAGGCCTTAAACCATGCATGGAATACGGCGTTCTGGAGTCATACATACCAGAGTTTTGATCAGGTGGAGAGTCCGTCGCCAAAAGGAGACGCATCGCTGCACGGACTGAATCTGGACTGGAAACGATTTGTAACAGATCAGACAGCCGATTTTGTGAAGTGGGAGATCAGCGCGCTGCGGGATGCCGGTGCCAAACAGCCCACGACCATCAATATGATGTATGATTTCAAGGGACTGGATTATCACAAGTTTGCCGACATTGTTGATTTTGTTTCCTGGGACAATTATCCGACCTGGCACAAAGAAGCGGAAGCAGTTACGGCAGCAGATACGGCGATGCAGCATGATATCATGCGCAGTATCCAGAAAAAGCCGTTTTATCTGATGGAGAGCTGTCCGTCCGCAACAAACTGGCAGCCGGTCAGCAAACTGAAAAAGCCGGGCATGCTGCATGCCGCATCCATGCAGGCTGTGGCGCACGGATCGGACAGTGTCCTGTATTTCCAGATGCGCCAGAGCCGTGGAGCTTCCGAAAAGTTTCATGGAGCGGTGATAGACCATTATGGAGGAGATGACACCCGTGTATTCCGGGAAGTGACAAAGGTAGGAGAAACCCTGGCGCAGATGCAGGAACTTTCCGGTGCCATCTGCAGTCCGAAAGTGGCTGTGATTTATGACACCGAAAACCGGTGGGCACTGGAAGATGCGGCAGGGCCACGGAATCAGGGCCTGTTTTACAAAGAAACCGTGGAAAAATCATACCGCGCCTTCCGCAGACTCGGCCTGGATGTTGATGTCATCGATGAAACGCAGGGCCTTTCGGACTATCAGATCGTGGCAGCGCCTGTGGTTTATCTGCAGCGGGAAGGATGGGTGGAAAAAGTACGGCAGTTTGTGGCCGGAGGCGGCACTTTTCTGGCAACGTACTGGTCCGGAATTGTAGATGAGACGGATCTTTGTTTCCTTGGCGGAACGCCGCACGGACTGCTGGATGTAATGGGACTTCGGAGCATGGAGATTGACGGCCTGTACGATGGGGAATGGAACGAAGGAGTTCCGGTCCCGCAAAACCGTCTGCATCTGACCCGGACGTACAGGTGCAGCAATCTCTGTGAACTGGTGAAACCATCGACAGCAGAAGTGCTGATGACTTATGGAAAAGATTTTTATGCAGGAATGCCTGCACTGACAGAAAACCAGTATGGCGCAGGAAAAGCATATCAGATCTGTGCCGATTTTGAACAGGGTCTGTACGATGAGCTCTGCAGGAAACTGGCAGAAGAAGCAGGTGTCACATCGGTGGTGAAAGAGATTCCGGATGGCGTGGAGGTTACAACGCGCGAAAAGAATGGAATCCGGTATGTGTTCGTACAGAACTTTAATCGGAATGCCGTGGAAATCAAACTTCCGGTCGAACAGTATCCGGTGTGGAACGGACAGTATGATGGAACAATCGGAAGCTGGGAAACAGTGGTGCTGAAAGAAAACAGTCCGAACTTCCGGGAAAAATAAAAAATAAAAATGTCTCAAAACAAAAGACTGGTTTTGAGACATTTTTTTTGCAAAAAACAAACGAATATCAGGCAGTTTCGGATTCTTCGGCGGAGAGTTTTTTCTTATAATTTTCTCCCCAGCTCCACATGGCATCCATGATTGGCTGTAGGCTGTAGCCCAGGTCGGTGAGGGTATATTCTACCCGCGGCGGAACTTCTGCATAAACTTTACGGCTGACGAGCCCGCTCTGTTCCATCTGACGGAGCTGGCTCGTCAGAACCTTCTGGGAAACGTGACCGATGGATTTTTTTAATTCGCCAAAACGTTTGGTGCCCGGCATCAGATCACGGAGAATCAGGACTTTCCATTTATCACTGATTAAGGTTAAGGTAGTCTCTACCGGGCAGGCCGGGAGATCGGCTAAAGATATTGCGTTTTTTTCAGAAACTGACATAAAAAACCTCCATTTCATAAAGATTTTCTTGTAAAAGTAAGCACGGAAAACCTTGTATTTACACAATAGTTTCCTTTTGGTGACTACAGCACAATATTATGCTTACTTTACGTTAAGACGCTTTGGGCTTATTATAAAGCCATCGAAAGAAAAAAGCAATCCTTTCGAGAAAAAAGGTCTGGAGCGCATTCGAAAAAGGCCGAAACCAAATCATAAGAAACAAGCTCAAAAACAAAATCAAAAAACGAAAATGGAGGACATCATCATGAGTAAAGTAGTAGAATTCTTAAAAGAAAACCCGGTACAGTATTTAGCAACTGTAGGACGCGATGGAAAAGCAAAATGCCGTCCGTTTATGTTTATTGGCGAAATGGAAGGAAAACTGTGGTTTTGTACCAACAACACCAAAGATGTTTATAAAGATATGCTGGCAAATCCGGAAATTGAAATTTCCACTTCCAGCCCATCCTATGCATGGATCCGTCTGAACGGAAAAGCTGTATTTGAAAACAACATGGCTGCAAAAGAAATGTGCATGGGAAATCCGATTGTAAAGGGCCAGTACCAGACCGCAGACAACCCGATTTTCGAGGTATTCTATCTGAACAATGCACACGGTGTAATCGCAGACTTTTCCGGAAACCCGCCGTACGAGTTTTAATCTGTCGCTATGAATTTGAAGTAAAAAGAGAAAGGAATCTGCCGCTATGGAGAGAAATGATTATCTGAAGATGTTAGTAGAGGAGATGCACTCAACCACGATGGCGACGATCGGTGCAGACGGTCATCCACAGACCCGTGTGATCGATATGATGCTGTGGGACAAGAAAGGAGTGTATTTTCTGACGGCAAAAGGAAAAGCCTTTTATGCACAGCTCATGGAGCAGGGCTATGTGGCAATTTCTGCGACGAAAGATAAAAAAGCAGTCTCTCTCCGCGGCAGAATCCAGAACATCCACAGTGAAAAGCTGGATGAAATTTTCGGAAAAAATCCATACATGCAGAAAATTTATCCCGGCGATACACGCGCGGCACTTGAGGTGTTCCGCGTGTACGAGGCCGAGGGAGAATACTTCGACATCAGCGATCCGTCGCATATCGTGCGGGACACGATCCTGATCGGCGGCGCAGAGCAGTCGATGGCTGGGTACGAGGTGGGAAACGAATGCATTGGCTGCAAGCTCTGTTTTTCAGTCTGTCCGCAGAAATGCATCGACATCACCCGCATCCCGGCCGTCATCGACCAGCACCAGTGCCTGCACTGCGGCCGATGCGCGGAGACGTGTCCGAGAGGAACGATTCGCAAAAGAGGGCAGTAGTCCCCTTATTTTAGCTACAGATTTTATGGGAATAGTGATAAGATAAAGTCTATAGAAACGATGGAAATGAGGGAATAACATGAACCAGAGTGAACGAAGAAATTTTCTGATCCAGTCATTGCTGGAAGAGAGCCGGGAGTACCGCGGAATGCAGATTCCGTCTGACAGCACCGGGCAGAGACAGCTTCTGCGGGGGCTGATGAATGTGCGCATGGTGAAAAAGAGCAGTGCAGAATTTCTGAACATTCAGGATGCGTATCTGCAGGAGGAGACGGCAAAAAAGGGCGTGACGAATGTCGACGACCTTACGCCGGTGCAGCAGGGGCTGTATCTCTGGCAGGGCGATATCACCGCGCTCCGGTGCGATGCGATTGTGAATGCGGCGAACAGCGGGATGACTGGCTGTTACGTGCCGAATCACCGGTGCATTGACAACTGCATCCATACGTTTGCGGGTGTGCAGCTTCGGCTGTACTGCGAGGAGATGATGGAAGCGCAGGGCCATGCGGAGCCGACGGGGCAGGCGAAAATCACGCCGGCGTATAATCTGCCGTGCCGCTATGTGCTCCACACGGTTGGACCGATTGTGGGCGGCCATCTGACGGAAACACACTGCCGGCAGCTGGCGGACTGCTATCGGTCGTGCCTGTCACTTGCGGCGGAGAACGGACTGAAAAGCGTGGCGTTCTGCTGCATTTCCACTGGAGAATTTCATTTTCCGAACGAGAAAGCAGCGGAGACTGCCGTTGCGACGGTGAAAGAGTTTCTGGCGCAGAAAGAGACGAGCGTGGAGAAGGTCATTTTCAACGTGTTCAAGGACCGCGACCGGGAGATTTATGAGGAGCTGCTGGGAGAAAAGTAATCGCTGAAGAATGGGGAACAAAAGCAGAAAGAAAAGAAGAGGTGAATTTGTGATGTTTGAAAGTTGGAAAGAAAGAGAATTTGAAAAAAAGATGGAGCGTTTTCGCACCGCACTGCAGGAAAAAAACACGATTTTAATAGGAGCCGGGGCTGGGCTTTCGACATCGGCCGGATTTACCTACAGCGGTGAGCGGTTCCGGAAATATTTTGCAGATTTTGAACAGAAATACGGTTTCCACGATATGTATTCTGGCGGCTTCTACCCTTACGATACGCTGGAAGAATACTGGGCGTACTGGAGCAGATACATTTACATCAACCGTTATCAGGACGCGCCAAAACCGGTTTACCAGAAACTGCTCAGCCTGATGAAAAATAAGAGCTATTTTGTCATCACCACAAATGTAGACCACTGCTTCCAGAAAGCCGGATTTGATAAAAACCGTTTGTTTTACACGCAGGGAGATTACGGCCTGTTTCAGTGCTCTGAGCCGTGCTGCAAGGAAAAGTATGACAATGAAGAAATCATTCGAAAGATGCTGCTTGCCCAGGGGTATCAGATCCTGGAAGACGGAAGCCTTGTTCCGCCGGAGAACGGAAACCTGAGCATGCGGATCCCATCAGAACTGGTGCCGTACTGCCCACACTGCGGAAAACCGATGAGCATGAATCTGCGCGCGGATGACACGTTTGTGGAAGATAAAGGCTGGCATGAGGCATCCAGCCGACGCATCGATTTCCTGCTTCGTCACAACAGAGGCCATATCCTGTATCTGGAACTCGGCGTGGGATACAACACGCCGGGAATCATCAAATATCCATTTTTCAGCATGACAGCAGAAGATAAAGATAATCTTTATGTCTGCATCAACACCAGCGATATGCGTGTCCCGGATCTGATCCGTGACAGAGCGGTGTGCATTAAAGGGGATATTGGGGAAGTGCTGGATCGGATCTGAGACGGAAAAACATATAATATTCGAGAAAATTAATCACGTCACTTACGTGACGAGATGATGACATGATTGACGAGATAAATTCAACAGAGTTGCATACCTGCCTGCTGGAAATCACATTGCTGCCGCTGGCACATTACTGGCATTTCTGGTACGGCCCGCTGGATGCAGCCATCTACGGATCCTTTATCCTGGGAGCAAAAATCCTGTGGCACATCGTCGATTTCGGACAGAGTATGCGGACCGCAGCCGAAGTAAATGAATAGCTCCACAGACGACGCATGGAGACGGTGGAGGAAAGAAGAGAAAAAATGAGAAAACGGCACTGATCTGTAAAAAGATCGGCGCCGTTTTTTGCATAGGATAGGAAGGACTACTGTGCCTTCTGTGCAATCTCTTCATCGGAAATCAGATTGCTGTGATATTCGATTTTTCTCGACAGGACATCATCGTAAAAATTCTGTTTCCAGTCGATATAATCGATGGCTTTCTGCAGTTTTTCCATCGATGCGAGCAGCGCTTCTTTTTTTACCGCGAGAATTTCTTTACGCTCCGGAATGGAGGATGGACCTTCGAGGCAGTAGGCGAGATATTCTTTCATTTCCGCCAGCGTCATGCCGCAGCGCTTCAGGCAGCCGAGGCTCTGGATCCATTTGATGTCGCGGTCGTCGAAAACGCGGTAATTGTGGCTGTCGCGTTTTACGTTCGGGACGAGGCCTTCTTTGCAGTAAAATTTCAGGGTTTCATACGACATGCCTGTCTGAACGCAGGCTTCTTTCATGGAATACATCATGCATACCTCCCAACAAAGTTGATAACAGAATTGAATCGGTAGTAACTACCGGGCAAGATAACCATAGTATAGAATTCGGACTTTGTCAAGCGATCAGCTCTTCAAATTTTTTCTGTTCCATCGGTTTATAATAATAGAATCCCTGCAGCTCGTCGCATCCTTCGGCGATCAGAAAATCTACCATCTCTTTCGTCTCCACACCCTCGCAGACAATCCATTTGTCTGTGCGTTTTAAAAGATGGAACATCTCTTCCAGCACAATTTTTCCTTTTTCGGAGAGGCCCGCCGAGAGGAAATGTTTGTCAATTTTAACTTCATCAAACAGAATATCCTTCAGCGAATTTAAGGACGAATATCCAGACCCAAAATCGTCCATGGAAATGCGGATATTCCGGTCGTGGAAGAAGCGGATCGCCTGCTTGTGATAGGCGGAAATCTTTTCCCGCACCACGGCCGGATCCTGCCAGGTGATATCGATAATGCCGACAAAGATATCGGAGTGATAGCGGTTCACAAAGAGTGTCTGCGGAAAGAGTTCCAGCTTTTTCAGGATGAAATTCAGAATGTTCGTACCCGTCTCATAACCCCAGTAATCGTTGAGCAGATGAAAATTGTCGACATCCGTCATCAGAAAGGCGTACTGTTTTTCTTCGCTTCTGTTATTGAGAAGCGTAAAAATTTTTTCTTTAGAATCGAAATCCTGGCCCCGGGAACAAACCCAAGCGACTCCAGATAATGACGCTGCTTTTCCTGGCCGCAGATTTTATTGATGGCGTAAAACTGATTGAAAACGGTTAAATTTAAAGGCATGCAGGACCTCCTTTATTGCGAGAGTGCATCAAGTTAGAATTGCCTAACGGATAGTATAGCATAACATATTTGGAACAAAATGGAAAACTTTTTCTTTGAGAAATTTTTTCAAAAAAGCTTTTATGGGGACGGACGTATTTTAACGTTTCTTATTTTGGGGGAATCATGTATAATGGAAATGAAACATCAGTGACAAACTATGACATGGGAAAAGGAAGAGAAAACAATGAAACATAGAATAAAAATCCTGCTGCTTGCAGTTCTGATCGCAGCGCTCTGCAACTGTATGCTGATGATCGGGATGACCAAAACGAAAGAGAAGAATACCATTCCAAAAGATGCAAGCCTGATCTGCGAAGAAACCGTATCGCCGAACAAGGACTATATTACGGATGAAAAAGACCTGGTAAATTATACCGTGCGCGTCTATCAGGAAAAAAACAACGACATCATCGTCTATGCGGAATCCAATTCGCCGCTGTTCGATGAAGCACAGTACATCGTAATATGCGACCACGCCATCACTGCCGACGATGTCCATATCAAATGGACAACCCTCATGGGCAGCACCGAAGCGAGCGAGAAAGATGAGATCGGACTCGCACACGTTTCGATCTCAAAAGACGGGGAAGTGTTCAATGAAAAGACGATCAGCTTTGTGGCGAAAGCGGTGAATGCGGTTACGGATGTGATAGGGTAAAGAAAATAGGATAACAAAAAAGAAACGGGCAACTCCCTCTGCATGAGACGATTAACTTTACAAGAAAAGAAAAAAATATCCCCCCACCCGGCTTGTGAGAGCCTGAAATATCAAATATAATGAACGAACAGTACATGGATCAGGCGCGCAGATCATGGGAGTACAAAGCAAAAAAGCGGTCAGTCCGGGTAAAAACGGTCTGAAAATGGGAGGAAAAGGATGAAAAAGAAAATATTATCTTTGATGCTGATGGTGTCTCTTGCAGCATCCCTTGCGGCATGCGGTCAGGACAGCGGGAAAAACAGCAACAGTACAGATTTGTCGAAAACAGAGACGGAAGTTTCTTCCGGCCAGACAGGGGAGGAAGAGACGACCCTGGTTTACGGTTCTGCTGATTATACCAGGATTAATCCGGCGATGGATGAGCACGGTGAAATTAATCTGCTGCTGTTCAACGGACTGACCGCACACGATGCGGATGACAACATTGTTCCGGGTCTGGCAGAAAAATGGGAGTACGATGCAGAAACCTGCACCTACACCTTTCATATCCGGGACGGCATCCAATGGCATGATGGAGAAAAATTTACGGCGGATGATGTGAAATTC
Organism: Blautia sp. AF26-2; assembly: GCF_003460955.1. Lineage (NCBI taxonomy): Bacteria > Bacillati > Bacillota > Clostridia > Lachnospirales > Lachnospiraceae > Blautia > Blautia sp. AF26-2. The sequence continues at coordinate 239,619 of NZ_QTWD01000005.1, forward strand.
ACCATCGAAGCGATCATGGATCCGGAAAACGGATCTGAAAATGCACCAAATTATGAGGATGTAGAAGAGATTACAGTTATAGATGACAGCACCGTTTCCTTCCGCCTTTCTGAGCCGAACGTGGCTTTCCTGGAATACATGACGATGGCCATCCTGCCGAAGCACCTGCTGGAAGGTGAAAATATGCAGGAGTCGGATTTCTTCCGAGCACCGGTCGGAACAGGTCCGTACAAGCTGGAAAGCTGGGATGAAGGCCAGTCGATCGTTCTGACAAAAAATGAAAATTATTACCTCGGTGCACCAAAGATTGACAAGGTCATTTTCAAAATTGTACCGGATGATAATGCACAGGCAATGCAGCTGGAATCCGGCGAACTGGATCTGGCGCTGCTTGACCCGAAAAATGCACAGAATTTCAAAGAAAAAGACGGTTTTACCTGCTACGATATGACAACGGCAGATTACCGCGGAATTTTATTTAACTTTGCAAATGATTACTGGACGAAAAACAGAGACATCATTCCGGCGGTATGCTATTCTATTGACCGTCAGGCGATCATTGATTCTGTACTTCTTGGCGAGGGAATGCCGGCATACAGTCCTCTGCAGCGTAACATTTATAATAACGAAAATGTAGAACACTATGATTACAATCCGGAAAAAGCACAGGAAATTCTGGAAGCGGCCGGATGCACCAGAAACAGCGATGGTTTCTATGAGCGGGACGGCGAAGAAATCGGTTTTGTCATCAGCGTGATGTCCGGTGAGCAGGACCGCATTGATATTGCCCAGGCAGCAGCACAGCAGCTCCGGGAAACCGGAATCAACTGTACCGTAGAAATTCCGGCACAGATGGACTGGGGCGGACAGATGGCCTGTTTGATCGGCTGGGGAAGCCCGTTCGATGCGGACGATCATACATATAAGGTTTTCGGCACGGACAAAGGGGCGAATTATTCGAGCTATTCCAATGAAAGAGTAGATGAGTATCTGTCTCTTGCCCGCCAGAGTGACGATCCGGAAGTGCGGAAAGAATATTACGGAAAATTCCAGGAAGAACTGGCAGAAGATCCGGCCTATGCATTCATCTGTTATATTGATGCAAATTATGTGGCAGATTCCGGTATTCAGGGAATTTCCAAAGACACGGTGCTGGGCCACCACGGCGTTGGTATTTTCTGGAATATTCAGGACTGGACAATCGAAGAATAAAAACAAAAAAGCAGACGAAGGAGGTATGGTTACCTCCTTTTTGTCTGTACAGGAGAAAAACGGAATGAAGGAACGATTAAAAGTGGAACATCTTTCCGTCAGCTTTTTTACGGATGAGGGGGAAGTACAGGCGGTCCGCGATGTCAGCTTTTCCCTGAATGCAGGTGAGGTGCTCGCTGTTGTAGGCGAGTCAGGCTGCGGAAAAAGTGTGCTCTGCAAAAGCATTATGAAGCTGCTGCCGGAGAATGCAAAGATCAAAAACGGAAAAATTCTGGTCAATGGAGAAGAAATTGCAGGATACGGGGAGCGAAGAATGCGGGAACTGCGGGGAAAACTGTTCTCGATGGTTTTCCAGAATCCGATGACTTCCTTAAATCCGACGATGACAGTCGGAGCGCAGATTGCAGAGGCAGTGCGGGCGCATCAGAAAGACATGGGAAAAGAAGAAGTGGAACAGAGAGTGACAGAACTGATGCAGCTGGTGGGAATCGAGCAGGCAGAAGAGCGGAAAAAGGCATATCCGTATCACTTTTCCGGCGGAATGCGGCAGCGGATCGTACTGGCGATTGCGCTGGCGGGCAATCCGGAAATTCTGTTTGCTGATGAGCCGACGACAGCGCTGGATGTGACGATTCAGGCACAGATTCTGGACCTGCTTCGGGAAATTCAGAAAAAACTGGGAACGGCGACGGTCTTTGTCACACATGACCTTGGCGTTGTAGCGCGGATCGCAGACCGGGTAGCGGTCATGTATGCGGGAAAAATAGTAGAGATTGGAACCGTGGATGAGATTTTCTATGATCCCCGTCATCCGTATACGTGGGGACTGCTGCGTTCCATACCGGCGTTTTCGAGGGGAAAAGAAAGCCTGCCGTCTATCCCGGGAATGCCGCCGTCTCTTCTCCATCCGCCGAAGGGCGATGCCTTTGCCAGCCGCAATGCTTATGCGCTGGAAATTGATTTTGAGGAGGAGCCGCCGATGTTCCAGGTCACAGACAGCCATTATGCGGCAACATGGCTGCTGGATGAGAGAGCACCGAAGGTTGTGACGCCGATAGGAGGAAACACAGATGGAACATGAGATTTTGCTGGATGTGCGTCATCTGACCCATATTTTTCCACTGTCCCGGAAAACAGCAGTCAAGGCAGTCGATGATGTATCGTTTCAGATTCGAAGAGGAGAAATTTTTGGACTGGTAGGAGAATCCGGTTCCGGAAAATCTACCGCTGCACGCTGTGTGATGAATATTTATCAGCCATATGCCGGCCAGATTTATTATAAAGGGATTGATACCTGCGACAGAGGCCAGTTCCGGAAAAATAAAAAAATGCTGCAGACGACACGCCAGATGATTTTTCAGGATTCCGGTTCCAGTCTGAATCAGAGGATGAAGGTCCGTGACATTATTGAGGAGCCGATGCGCGTGCAGAAAATCCGGCCGCTGCGGGGAAGCTATGAGGAGGAAGCCAGATTCCAGATGAAATACGTGGGGCTGGATCCGGAATATCTGAAAAAGTATCCGGGTGAATTGTCCGGCGGACAGCGGCAGCGCGTTGCGATTGCACGGGCACTGACGATGGAGCCGGAGCTTCTGGTGGCGGATGAACCGATTGCATCGCTGGACGCGTCGATACAGGCACAGATTGTGAATCTGTTCCGTCATCTGCAGAAGGAGCACGGTTTTTCGTTCCTGTTTATTGCGCATGATCTGGATATGGTCGAATTTCTGTGTGACAGAGTAGGTGTGATGTACCATGGAAAACTGGTGGAGACCGGCCCGGCGCGAGCCGTGTTTGAAAATCCGCTGCATCCATATACGAAAGCACTGATCGCGGCCATTCCGATTCCGGATCCGCGAAGGGAAAGAGCGAGAGCTGTACCGGATTTTTCCAATACAGAATTTCCCAGGACGGGAACACTGCGGGAAGTGGAAAAAGATCATTTTGTGCTGATGGAGGGAGGCGATGCAGGATGAAAAGCCGGAACAGAGTGCTTTACTATGGAAAAAAAGCAGCGGCATTTCTGGCAAGTGTTCTGCTGCTGTCTGTGCTCGTATTTTATATTTCAAGGCTTGCGCCGGGAGATCCGCTGGTATCATATTACGGAGACCGCGTGGAAAAAATGACGCCCGAAGAAAGAGCGTGGGCCGAAGAAAAATTGGGACTGAAGGATCCCATTTCCGTACAGTATATCCGCTGGGCAGGCAATGCGCTGCATGGGAATTTCGGAATTTCGTACAAATATAAAATGGATGTAACGCGCGTGATCGAGGGAAGAATTGGAAATACGCTGGTGCTTGGCGGCATTGGATTTCTGCTGATTTTCACCCTCGCACTGCTTCTTGGAATTCTCTGTGCATGGAAGGAAGATACATGGCTGGACCGCATCATCTGTAAGGTGGGAACCATCACGGGATGTATTCCGGAATTCTGGCTGTCGCTGCTTCTGATTCTTGTTTTTTCCATGCAGCTCAAATGGCTGCCGAGTTCCGGTGCCTACTCTGTTGGAAAACAGGCAGATTTTTCTGACCGTGTCTGTCATCTGATCCTGCCGATGACGGTCGTAGTGCTGAGTCATTTGTGGTATTACGCATACATGATCCGCAATAAAATTCTGGATGAAGTGCGGGAAGAGTATGTGCTTCTGGCAAGAGCCAAGGGGCTGAAACGAAAGACGGTTCTGTTCCGGCATTGCCTGCGGAATACGATTCCGTCGTATCTTGGCATCATGGCCATTTCTGTTCCGCATGTGCTGGGGGGAACCTATATTGTAGAAACGGTTTTCTCGTATCCCGGTATCGGAACGCTGGCGTATGAGAGCGCACGGTACAAAGATTACAATCTTCTGATGCTGCTTTGCCTGATGTCCGGAATCGTTGTGATTCTATGCAATATAGCGGCACAGATCATCAACGAGAGAATTGATCCGCGGATGCGGGAGAAAGAAGCGGCAGAAACATCGGAGGTAATGATGCTGTGACAGAAAAAACACAATTATTTCAATTTGCAGGAGAGAGGCCTGCAGAAAAAACAGAAGCAGAAAAAAAGAAAAAATGGTATCAGGACCGGCCGGTGGCAGCAGAGTTTTTTCTGGGTCTTCTTGTGCTGGGCTGTCTTTTCTGTGGGCAGATTATGACGAAGGATCCTTCGTATATGGATCTGAAAAACTGTTCCGTCATGCCGTGCCGGGAATTTCTGTTTGGAACCGATACGATGGGAAGAGATATTTTCTCGATGATCTGGTACGGCGGCAGAATATCGCTGGCGATCGGTCTGCTTTCTACGCTGATTTCCACTGTGATTGCCGTTCTCTTCGGCGCAGTCAGCGGATGTGCACCGGCGTGGCTGGACGCGCTTCTGATGCGGCTGACCGAGATCTTTTTGTCGGTGCCGAATCTTCTTCTTGTCATTTTTCTTCTGGCCGCTGCGGGAAAATCCAATGTGATTACGATTTCTGCCGTGATCGGAATGACAAGCTGGACAAGCATTGCAAAGGTTGTGCGGACCGAAGTACGGCAGATCCGGAACAGTGAATACGTGATTGCGTCGCGCTGTATGGGAGGCAGTTTTTTCTATATTTTATGGCACCATCTGGCACCGAACTTTTTTTCGTCTATTATGTTTATGGTGGTTATGAACATCCGAAGTGCGATTGTAGCAGAATCCACACTGAGTTTTATGGGAATCGGTCTTCCGCTGGAGGTGATTTCCTGGGGCAGCATGCTGTCACTTTCGGAAAAAGCGCTGATGACAAAGGCATGGTGGATCATTCTGATCCCGGGTGTTTTTCTGATTGTGACGCTGCTTAGTTTTACAAGCATTGGAAATTATCTGCGGAAGCAGGCAAACAGAAAACAGAGAAATCTGTGAGCTGTTCAGAGAGGCTGCGGTCTGTGGGGAATCCCTGCAGACTGCAGCTTTTTTGTCTTGCAATCAAATACAGGGATTGCTATAGTGAAAAGCAGAAAGAGTATTTTTAATACCTAAAAAACAGCGGGAGGAGAAGGAAATGCTGAAGAGTCAGGAAATGCGGAAACTTGCACCGGAGATGGATCCGCTCCGGATTGGAACAGGATGGAAAAAAGAGGATCTTGAAAAACCGCAGATTATGGTGGAGAGTACGTACGGGGACAGCCACCCGGGAAGCGGCCACTTAAATCTGCTGGTCGAGGAAGTGCGGAAAGGCGTTGCGGAAGCGGGGGGCTTCGGGGCGCGGTATTTCTGCACCGACATCTGTGACGGCGAGAGCCAGGGAACGGATGGCATCAACTACAGTCTTGCGAGCCGCGAGATGATCGCCAATATGATCGAGATCCACGCGAATGCGACACCGTTTGACGGCGGCGTCTATCTGTCGAGCTGCGACAAGGGTATGCCGGGCAATCTGATCGGCCTTGCGCGTGTCGATATTCCGGCGGTTGTTGTGCCGGGCGGAACGATGAATGCGGGACCGGAGATGCTGACACTGGAGCAGCTTGGCATGTACAGCGCAAAATTTGAGCGCGGTGAGATCGACGAGGAGAAGCTCGACTGGGCGAAATGCAATGCCTGCCCGAGCTGCGGTGCCTGTTCGTTTATCGGAACGGCATCCACGATGCAGATCATGGCGGAGGCACTCGGCCTCGCCCTGCCTGGAAGCGCTCTGATGCCGGCGACAAGCCCGGATCTTCTGGCATATGCACGGGAGGCAGGCCGCCAGGCGGTAAAACTGGCACAGATGGAGCATATGCGGCCAAGCGATCTTGTGACGAAAGAGAGTTTTGAGAATGCGATTCTTGTCCACGCGGCAATTTCGGGAAGCACAAACTGCCTGCTGCACATCCCGGCCATTGCGCATGAGTTCGGTATCGAGATCACCGGCGACACATTCGATCGTCTGCACCGCAACGCGCGGTATCTGCTCGATGTCCGCCCGGCAGGAAGATGGCCGGCAGAGTGCTTCTATTATGCGGGCGGCGTTCCGGCGATTATGGAAGAAATCAAAGATCATCTGCATCTCGATGTGATGACAGTGACCGGAAAGACACTGGGTGAAAATCTGGCGGAGCTTCGTGAAAATGGATTTTATGAGAAGTGCAGCGGATGGCTCGCAAAATTTAATGAGCGGTATGGAACTTCAATTACAAAAGAAGATATTATCCGCCCGTATGACAAGGCGATCGGAACGGACGGCAGCATCGCTGTTCTGCGCGGAAACCTTGCGCCGGAGGGAGCCGTCATCAAGCACACGGCCTGCCCAAAAGAAATGTTCCACGCCGTCCTCCGTGCCCGACCGTTCGACAGCGAGGAGGAGTGCCTCGATGCCGTGCTGAAACATAAGGTTCAGAAAGGCGACGCCGTCTTCATCCGCTACGAAGGCCCGAAAGGCAGCGGTATGCCGGAGATGTTCTATACTTCCGAGGCAATCAGCAGCGACAAAGAGCTTGGAAAGAGCATCGCGCTTATCACCGACGGCCGTTTTTCCGGCGCCTCCACCGGCCCGGTTATCGGCCACTGCAGTCCCGAAGCTGTAGACGGCGGCCCGATCGCACTCGTCGAGGAAGGGGATTTGATTGAGATTGATGTGAAGGAACGAAAACTTAACATCATCGGAATCGCCGGTGAGCGCAAGTCCATGGAAGAAATCGATGCGATCTTAAAAGAACGCCGCCAAAACTGGAAACCGCGCGAGCCGAAATACAAAAAAGGCGTACTCCGTCTTTTCAGCCTCCACGCAGCAAGCCCGATGAAAGGGGCGTATCTGGAGTACTAAAAATACTTGCGTTTTTCTGGGATGGTCTTTAGAATTTAAGGCAGAGCAAAAAATGGAGGAAGGAGCAACAGAAAAACAAGTGAAAGAAAATACCTAAAAAACAAACGGTTCCTGTATAATGTTGCATCTCTTCAGAAAATGGTCGGAAGTCCAGATTCTGTACAGAAGAATGTGGTGCTGGAGAACAATTCGCTGTCGGCGGAGCAGATTACCGGTGTGGAAAACCGAAAGAGCAAGGCAGGCGAAGCCGTTCTTCCGGTACTGCGCAGTGTTTCGCTGTTTCTTCTCGGGCTGCTTGGCGTGCTTCTGATTCTGCTGACGCTGCTTGTGATTGCGGCGGAGGCGGCGCGGATCATCTGCCTTGGACCGGCGGCAAAGAAACAGCAGAAGGAGCGGCCGGGCAGGCGGATCCGGAGAACGGAAGCAAGAATTTACCAGTATCTTTGTCTGTGGGGCATAGATGCCGGTCTTGGCTGGAAAACAGCAGCAACCGATGCAGAACTCGCCCGCAGATTTCCGGCGATCGAGCCAGGCGAATATACGCGTGTCTGCCATCTGATCGAGAAACATATCTACGGTGAGATTCTGCTGTCTCCTTATGAGGAACGTACGCTGAACCATTTTCTGGAAAAGCTGATGGAGCCGGTACCGGGCTGCAGCTGGAAAATGCGGCTGAAGCTGCGCTATGCGTGTCTGCGCCGTGTGAATACGAAGAAAAAGAAGAGAAAGCACAGCGCTTTCCAGCAAAAATAAGGGTTAGGAAAACAAATAAAAGGAGGGTTTTACCATGAAATTTGTAACATTTAATATTCGCTGTGATTTTGGCCAGGATGGAGCCAATAATTTTATCTACCGCAGACCGCTGATTCTGGAAAAAATCAGACAGGAAAAGCCGGATATCATCGGTTTTCAGGAGGTACTGCCGCATGTGGCTGCCTGGCTGAAGGAAAATCTGACAGAATATTACATTGCCGGATGTGGAAGAGAAAAGGATCTGACCGGTGAGGCAATGATCATTGCCTATCGGAAAGAACGTTTTCAGAGTGTGAGCCTGGAAACCTTCTGGCTGTCACCGACACCGTACGTGCCGGGATCCCGCTATCCGGTACAGAGTATGTGCCCGCGTACTGCGACGGATGTGGTATTTGAGGATATGGAGACCGGAAAAGTGTTCCGCGTCATCAACACCCATCTGGATCACGAGTGCGCCGGGGCGAGAAAGCTTGGCCTGGAGCAGATTCTCGCACATCTGAGAGCAGAGAAAGCATTTGCCGATGTGCCGGTGATTCTTAGCGGCGACTTCAATGCCGAGCCGGACAGCGAAGAGATGAAACCGCTGAGGGAAACTGCCGGTCTTGTGAATGCGACGGAAGGAATCGGCATTACCTTCCACAACTATCATCGCGATGATCCGAACGATCCGCAGTGCTCGATTGACTACATCATTCTCAAAGGGGACTGGGAACTGAAAAAGGTGGAAAAATGGACGGAGCAGAAGGACGGTGTGTGCCTTTCTGATCATGATCCGATCTGTGCGGAACTTATTTAAAATATGGATGCAAGAGGCGGCCGCCGGGAGAAAAATCTTCTGGCGGCGTTTTTTTACGATAGTTATAGGAAAAACTTATAACAAGTCAAAGAAAAAAGGGAATATACAAACGCCGCATTTTCTGTTATGATAGGTTACGTTACAAAACCTATCAGATTAGTATAGAAAGAAAAATTACGAAATAACAGGAGATTATTCATATGGCAAGAGGAATTGACACAAAATGTATCCATTTAGAAGAGGACGAGGGACAGTGTAGCCACTACGGCGCACTCAGCTACCCGATTTATCAGACCGCAACGTATGCGCATCCGGGCGTAGGACAGAGCACCGGATTTGATTACAGCAGACTGCAGAACCCGACCAGAGAGCATCTGGAGAAGATGGTGGCTGTGCTGGAAAACGGAATTGATGCGTTTGCATTAAGCTCCGGCATGGCAGCGATCTCACTTCTGATGGAGCTGTTCCGCCCGGGAGACCACATCATTGCGGATTCCGATTTGTACGGCGGAAGCATTCGTCTGTTCCACCATGTGAACGAGAAAAACGGCGTCGAATTTTCCGGCATCGACTGCTGCCGTGATGACGTGGAAAGCTATGTGAAAGAAAATACAAAAGCCATCTACATCGAGACCCCGACGAACCCGATGATGAACGTAACCGACATCCGAAAGATGGCGGATATTGCAAAACGCCACAACCTGATTCTGATCGTGGACAACACCTTCATGTCTCCGTACTTCCAGAACCCGCTCGATCTCGGCGCGGATGTTGTCATCCACAGCGGCACGAAATACTTAAGCGGCCACAATGATACGCTGGCAGGCTTTATCGTGACAAACCGTGAAGACATTCAGGAAAAACTGCGTTTCCTGATTAAGACAACAGGTGCAGGTCTTGCTCCGTTTGACTGCTGGCTGGTGCTGCGCGGCATGAAAACTTTAGGCATCCGCATGGAGCGTTCCCAGGAGAATGCAGAGCAGATCGCTGCATGGCTGCAGAAGCAGAAAGCAGTCACAAGAGTGATCTATCCGGGACTGCCGGATCACCCGGGCCATGAGATTATGAAAAAACAGGCAAGAGGCTTCGGTGCTATGCTGACAATCCAGCTCGAGAGCAAAGAGTTTGCCCTTGCCATTCTGGAGAAGGTAAGAATGATCCGTTTCGCAGAGAGCCTCGGCGGCGTGGAGACACTCGTTACGTATCCGACGACGCAGACACATGCCGATGTGCCGAAGGAAATCCGTGAGCGGAACGGAATTACGGAGAGCACCCTTCGCTTCTCCGTCGGAATTGAAAATATCGAGGACCTGATCGGCGAGCTTGAGAAGGTTTTTGCAGAAATTGAGGAAGAGAAAAATGACGGAAAGAAATCTTGATTTTGACAGAATCATCAACCGAAAAAATACAGACTGTTTAAAATATGACTTCGCAGTAAAACGCGGTATGCCAGCTGACGTGCTGCCGCTGTGGGTGGCGGACATGGACTTTGAGACATCCTCCTACATCGAGGATGCGCTGGTGGAGCGTGTAAAAATGGGCATTTACGGCTACAGCGATGCGCAGACTCCATATTTTGAGGCAGTTGCGGGGTGGATGAAACGCCATCACAACTGGGAGCCGAAAGAAGAATGGCTGATCAAAACGCCAGGCGTTGTGTTTGCACTTGCGATGGCAGTCAAAGCTTACACCGCGCCTGGGGATGCCGTGCTGATCCAGTCACCGGTTTACTATCCATTTTCGGAAGTCATTGCGGATAACGGCAGAAGAGTTGTCAGCAGCACGCTGGTGCTCGGCGATGATAACCGCTATCACATGGATGTGGCGGATTTCGAGGAGAAGCTGAAAGCTGAAAACGTGAAGCTCTTTTTCCTCTGCAATCCGCACAACCCGGTCGGAAGAGTCTGGACGAAAGAGGAGCTGACGGCAATCGGAGATCTCTGCATAAAGTATGGCGTGACGGTTGTAAGTGATGAGATCCACGGAGATTTCATCTTCAAAGGCGAGCATCAGGTGTTTGCCGCAATCAAAAAAGAATACGAGGATATCACGATCACCTGCACGGCACCGAGCAAGACGTTCAATCTGGCAAGTATGATGATGTCGAATATCTTTATCGCCAACCCGGAACTCCGTGCAAAATTCCGGAAACAGCTTGACGCAGCCGGAACGAGCCAGCTTGGCGTGATGGGGCTGGTGGCATGCGAGACGGCATATAACAAGGGCGAGGAGTGGTATGAGGCAATGCTTTCCTATGTGAAGGCAAATGCAGAATTTACAAAGCAGTATGTGGAGGAGCAGCTTCCGGGCGTGAAGATGATCGACCTGGAGGGAACATATCTCGTATGGCTCGATTTTCGCGAGACGGGGCTATCCGTTGATGAACTGGAAGACCTGATGATCAACAAGGCGAAGCTGTGGCTTGACAGTGGCAAAATCTTCGGAGACTGCGGACGCGGTTTCCAGCGGATCAACATTGCCTGCCCGCGCGCAACCCTGACCGAGGCACTGGAGCGGATTCGGGATGCAATGAAAAGCAGATAAAGCCACACCGATGAGATGCGTAGCATTTTGGAAGTTGGCTCTGAACAGTGACGAAAACATGTTGAAAAGGCGCAGCTTACGGAACATCTTTTTGGGAGATATGATTTTTTTTGTGTCTCCGGTAGAGAAAGAAGAAAGCTGCGCCTCCGCATATCAAAACGAGTACTTTCACCGGAATCTGATATACCGGATACACAGAGGTATAAATGCAATGATATTCTGGCGAAGAAACTTCGCTTTCCTCAGCAGGGCTCGGGCTCCAGGAAAAAGATGCCAGAATTCGAAAATATTTTTTATCAGAAGAAAACTGGCTATAAGGAAGATAAAAATCTGGGTTTCCAGGCGTTGTGATTTTCCGTTCCAGCGTCCAGGGTTCTTCCGTGCTGTTCCGAGTCCACAATTCTGCTTTTTCTAATTCAAAAAGATACATCAGTGGATCTGTCTCCAGACGGATAAAGTCTTCTTTCGCAGTTCTTACCTGGGTTATATTTTGAAAATCGAAAACTGTCTGATATAACAAAGAACGATCTGATTTTTCCTGATAGGTGAGTACATTTGCGGCATACAGATCTTGGAAACTTTTTGTCTTTTCAGATCGTTTAAAAAAATAGAAATCGATAGGTTTGGAAGAAGTTTTTCGATACTCGTTTTCTAAACTGGATTCTATTGGCGAAGCATTTTCTGGTACGTTTTCTTTTAAAAAAGAGCACAATACCGTATCGTCATTTTCGAATGCAGTGTCTGCTTTGACTGGAACAGAAAAACAGAATAACAGGGTGAAAAATAAAAATTTGATTTTTTTCATAATGAGTTACCTCTTATTTATGGCTTTATTCAGTTGATGCCGGATTTAAAAGTTTTTTTGAATGGTTGTTCTGTACTTTTTGTTCCTGCAATTCCTAAAACATTCATAATCTGCCCGTTTTTCTACGAGTAATGGCGACTTGCTCATGATTTTACTTAAATTACTTGAAAATACCTTAAACACAATTTGCCTATCAGAGAAATTTGTGCTTCTGGATAGGCAAATTGTTACTTTGAAAGAGTAATTAGAAATTAAATGTACTTGTATGTGGTGAATGAAAGTTTAATAACTTAGGTTCATTGTTTTATATGCAGTATAGGCTGTTCCTGATGGAGAGTAGCTAATTCCACCACCGTTGTAGGAAAAAGAGATACTGTAGCCGGTTTTCTGGGGATTATATAAGTATCCCATTACAATTCTTTTATCACTGCTATTACCTGCAGTAGCGTGACAGTATGTAACACCTTTAAGCTTCATGGCATAGTCGGGTGTTCCTAGTTGACTCCCTGAAAATTCAGCACCAGATAATTGCTGATTATTTGCAGTAAGAGTTCCACCGACTTTCCAATCGTTCATAGTATTATCTTTGTACCATAATTTTCCACCATATTCATACGGTCTCATAGCAGCGCCTAATTGAAAAGAAAAACTGTCTTTTCCGCGAGGTTGTTTATTAGAAGTAAACTCGTATGTTGGATAGATATAAATGGTTGATGCATTTTTAAAAGCTGATGCAGTAAAGGAAATACCGGTTAAAGTTTCGCTACTGAGTATCGATATTTGATTTTCGATATTTGAATTAATATATTCAAAATGTTTACCTCCACTTTTTAAGTCATCCACAATGAACTGCATGACGTCATCATCCAGCTTTTCTATTTCCTTTTGTGGCATTCCGGTTTTTAATAGATATGCTTTGTTAGATAGAACAACATTATTATCTGCCTTTACATTGCAAATTACCATATTTAAGGACAGAATACAACAAATAAAAAATGCAAGACATGTTTTTAATTTTTTCATGATGAGTGGTCTCCTTTCATAAGTATTGTTGGATGGTTTTAGTTTTTTATTTATCCTTAGATTAGTGCACTATCTGAAAAGTAAATTCGTTCGTTAATATGGATGATAAAATAGAAAATTAATAAAAATGCTTGTAATTATTATATAAATATATGAAAAATAAATCAATAGTCAAAAAACATATAAATAAATATATGAATTTGTAAAAAACAACGATTTTGTAAAAAGAATGTAATTTTAGAGAGATATATACGTATAAAAAAATAAAACGTGATTTTAATTTGCAGTGATATGGATTCTATGATATAGTGTGGTAAAGTGATGCTGTGAAAAAAAACAAAACCCCGTCGGCAAACAAGGCGGGCAGCGCAGGAAAGGGGATCATAACAATGTATATTACATGTCTGGATGTAGAAGGAGTACTGGTACCGGAAATCTGGATCGCGTTTGCGGAGGCAAGCGGAATCCCGGAACTTAAAAAAACGACACGCGACGAGCCGGATTACGATAAACTGATGAGATGGAGACTTGGAATCTTAAAAGAGCATGGCCTTGGACTGAAAGAAATTCAGGCTACGATTGAAAAAATTGATCCGCTGCCGGGCGCAAGAGAGTTCCTCGACGAGCTGCGCACCTTCTCCCAGGTGATTCTGATCAGCGACACCTTCACGGAGTTTGCCGCACCGCTGATGAAAAAACTTGGCTATCCGACCCTGTTCTGCAACTCCCTGGAAGTCGCAGACGACGGAGAGATCACAGGTTTTAAGATGAGAGTCGAGCAGTCGAAGCTCACCACCGTAAAAGCACTGCAGTCCATCGGATTTGAGACGATCGCAAGCGGCGATTCCTACAATGACCTTGGCATGATTCAGGCAAGTAAGGCAGGTTTTCTGTTCCGCTCGACCGATAAAATCAAAGCCGACTATCCGCAGATCCCGGCGTATGAGACGTATGAGGAGCTGCTTGGCGCGATCAAAAAAGCAATGGATGAGAAGTAAACAAAAAAGGTGATTTCCGGCCAGAGGCTGCGACAAACGGTCAGGAAAACAGAAATATGGGGGTTTTATTACATGAGAAGAAGAATTCAGGTAGAAGCAGAAAAACCACAATTCTGCGTCACAACAGGAATTACATTTGCACAGGCGGATGCCTGGTTTGGAAACACGGTGCAGGATTTGAAGCTGGATTTGATTTACCCGCGGGATAACACCAGAAAATACCCGTGTGTGGTATGGATTTGCGGAGGGGCCTGGATCCAGATGGACCGCTCGGCACATCTTGCCTATCTGTCCGTACTGGCACAGCAGGGATTCGTTGTTGCATCGGTAGAATACCGCACGAGTAATGAGGCAAAATTTCCGGCATCGCTGCAGGATGTGAAAGCAGGAATCCGTTATCTGCGTGCACATGCCGATCGCTTCAACATTGATCCGGACCGCATCGGTGTGATGGGAGAGTCTGCGGGCGGTTATCTGACCTGCATGGCAGCGCTTGCGACAGATCCCGTTTATGATGTGGGAGAAAATCTGGAATATTCCAGTGCCGTACAGGCCGCCTGCCCGTGGTACCCGCCGACCGATTTCCGCGGATTCCCGTACAGTGATCCGGAGCAGTGTGCGGCATCTCCGGAATCCCTTCTGATGGGCAAAAACGTGATGCGCCATCCGGAAGAAGCACTCGCATGCTGTCCGGTCAGCTTCGTGACAAAAGCCGCACCGCCGTTTCTGATCATCCACGGAGAGAATGACCATACTGTTCCGTTCGGACAGGGAGAGGAACTGCACGACGAACTGGAAAAAGCGGGATGTGACGTCACACTGCTTTCGATCGAGGATGCCGACCACGCAGATCTTCGTTTCTTCCAGAAGGAAGTGTGGGACGAAATCTGTGCGTTCTTCCGCGCAAAACTGTAAAAGAAGCAAAAGCAGAGTGAAAGTCCAGGAGATTTTCGCTCTGTTTTTTGATTGTTTGGGAGAATCTGTGGTGCAGCATTTTTTGCAGGATAAAGTCTACCCATCGGAGTTCTTTCCGTGTATAATGAATACAGGAAAGATCACAATGTGAACAGGAAGGAGGCCGCCATGGGAAGATTTTTAAATCCGGGAAATGAAGCATTTTCGGAAGTCATTCATTCAGAAATCTATGTAGATAAAACACCGCTTCTGGAATATACCAACAGAGTGATCAGTACTACATCAAAATTTATCTGCAGCAGCCGTCCGAGGCGTTTCGGAAAGTCAATCACAGCGGAGATGCTGTCGGCATATTACAGCAAAGGCAGTGATTCCAGAGAACTGTTTGCGGACTATGCGATTCATAAGGCGGAGTCCTTTGAAAAACATCTGAACCAGTATGATGTGATTCATTTTGATGTCCAGTGGTGCATGATGGATGCCGGAAATGCGGATTGCGTTGTGGAATATATCAATAACGGAATTCTGCAGGAACTGAAGGAAAAATACGGAGAACTGATTCCGGATACTGTGAAGACGGTTTATGGGGCGATGTCCTATATTAAGGCTGCTGCGGGAAACAAATTTGTTGTCATCATCGATGAATGGGATGTACTGATCCGAGATGAAGCGCAGAACCATAAAGTGCAGGAAGAATATATTGATTTTTTAAGAGGCATGTTCAAAGGATCGGAACCGTCAAAATATATTGCACTGGCGTATCTGACAGGAATTCTGCCGATCAAGAAATTAAAGACACAGTCCGCCCTCAACAATTTCGAAGAATTCACCATGCTGGATGCAGGAAGAATGGCACCGTATGTTGGCTTTACAGAAGCGGAAGTGCATGATTTATGCGACCGGTACGGACAGAACTATGAACAGGTGAAATCATGGTATGATGGATATTCTCTGGAAGGGTATCAGGTATATAATCCCAAAGCCGTTGTCAGCCTGATGCTGAACGGAAAATATAAAAGCTACTGGTCCAATACCGGCAGCTATGAAGCAATCGTGCCACTGATTAACATGAATTTCGACGGACTGAGGGCAGCTATCATAGAAATGATGTCGGGGGCCGCCGTGGATGTGGATGTGACGTCTTTCCAGAATGATACTGTAAGCTTTGCCAACCGGGATGATATACTGACGTATTTGATCCATCTCGGATATCTGGCTTACGATCAGGACAGGCAGCAGGTTTTTATTCCGAATGAGGAAATCAGACATGAACTAAACAATGCGGTGAAACGCAACAAATGGAATGAAATGATTACTTTTCAGAAGGAATCCACAGATCTGCTGGATGCAACCCTGGATATGGATGAAAAAGCGGTAGCGGATGGCGTAGAGAGAATTCATCAGGAGTACAGTTCGGTGATCCAATATAATGATGAAAATTCCCTGAGCAGCGTGCTTACGATAGCATATTTAAGCTCTATGCAGTATTATTTCAAACCGATAAGAGAGCTGCCGGCTGGGCGCGGTTTTGCAGATTTTGTTTATCTTCCGAAACCGGAATACAAAACAAGTTATCCGGCGCTGCTGGTAGAACTTAAGTGGAACAAAAGCACAGATACAGCTATGGAACAGATCCGGGACAAAAAATATCCGGATTCTATTCTGGAATACACAGGAGATCTTCTTCTTGTGGGGATCAACTATAATAAAAGGACGAAAGAACATGAATGCAGGATTGAAAAGATAAAAAAATAGAAAACAAAATGCAGAGAAGAAAAACGTCATACTATGGATGAGGGATTCATGGTATGACGTTTTTGCAAACATTTGAGTCGATCCGAAACAGGAATGAACGATTAGATTTTAGAAATTTTTTTCAAAAAAGTCCTTGATCGGTAGCAACTCCCGGGTGATAAACTAAAGCTACAAAGACAGGGAAATAACAAAATATCACACATCAAAATAAAACAGGGAGGTTATGATGATGAATTTTACATTAAGCAATCAGGTGCAGATCCCGGCAGTGGGAATCGGAACTTTTATGATGACACCGGATCAGGCAGAGCAGGCGGTTGTGGACGCATTAGCATGCGGATACCGCATGATTGATACTGCACAGGCTTATATGAACGAGCGTGCAGTTGGGCGCGGAGTTAAAAGATCCGGGGTGGCAAGAGAGGACATTTTCATCTCGACCAAAATATGGGCGAGCCAGTATCTGACAGAGGGAACGGTAGAAAAGAGCCTGGAACTGCTTGGAACCGACTACATCGATCTGATGTTTATCCATCAGCCGGCAGGCGACTTCATGGCAGGCTACCGCAAACTGGAAAAAGCGTACAAAGAGGGCAAAATCAAAGCTATCGGTATTTCCAATTTCCAGGGTGAAAAGTTGAAAAAACTGCTGGAAGAGTGCGAAATCAAACCGCATGTGATCCAGATGGAAGCGCATCCGTATTACCGCGATGAGGAGACTATTTCCGCACTTGCTCCGTGCGGCTGCCGTGTGATGGCATGGTATCCGTTGGGACACGGTGATCATGCACTGCTTGAGGAGCCGATTGTCAAAGAACTTGCGGAAAAATATGAAAAGAGCACCGCGCAGGTGATCTTAAGATGGCACACCCAGGTTGGAAATATCGTCATCCCGGGTTCTACGAATCCGGAGCACATCAAGGCAAACCTCGATATCTTCGGTTTCGAACTGACCGACGAAGAGATGAAGAAAATGGAAGGCCTGAATAAAAACGTGCGTTACTATTACCCGGATGAGGAAAAACTGGCAGCATATGTGAATATGAAGATCGATTTGGACAGCCAGAAATAAAATAAATACGGCCTGCCAAAGATGGAAGAACATGTGTTTACTGCATTTATTTGATAAGAAAGGGAAACAAAAATGGAATATAAAGTATTGACAAATGGTATAAAAATGCCGATGGAGGGTTTTGGGGTTTTTCAGGTAAGAGATAAAGAAGAGTGCAAAGAATCTGTATTAAATGCCATCCGGGCGGGCTATCGTCTGATCGACACGGCGGCTTCTTATACAAATGAAGATGCCGTTGGGGAAGCCGTCCGTGAGGCGATTGCAGAAGGAATCTGCACCCGTGAAGAACTGTTCATCACATCCAAGATGTGGGTACAGGATATGCAGAATTATAAAATGGCAAAGAAAGCGATTGATCATTCAATTGAGACGCTGGGCGTGGAATATCTTGATCTTTATCTGCTGCACCAGGCAATGAAAGATTATTTCAGTGCATGGCGTGCTATGGAGGATGCATACAAAGAAGGAAAGTTAAGAGCCATTGGTGTTTCCAATTTTTATCCTCATGTGCTGACAAACTTCTGCGAGACCGTAGCGATCCGTCCGATGGTCAACCAGATAGAAATGCATCCGTATTTCACACAGGAGCCTGCGTTAAAAGTTATGGAAGAGTACCAGGTCGTGCCGGAGGCATGGGCACCGCTCGGCGGAGGCCGTCACAATCCGTTTGACAATGAAATGGTAAAAGAAATCGCGGTTGCACATGGAAAGACGGTAGGACAGGTTGTTCTACGCTGGAATGTACAGCGCGGCGTTGTGGTCATTCCGAAATCGGTTCACAAGACGAGAATCGAAGAGAATTTTCAGATCTGGGATTTTATACTGACCGAAGAGGAAATGCAGAGAATCAGCTCACTGGATCTCGGCTATCAGGGAACTGCGGTAAAACATTTTGATCCGGAATTTGTTAAAATGTGTAATACCAGAAAAATCCACGAATAAAACAGGGCGGTTCGTTTTCCGACTGCGGTAAGATCGTTTCCGCACAGGCAGACGTTGCGTTCCTGGACCCTTTGGGTCAGAAATAAAAGTCAAAAATAAGAAAGGCCAGAAACGCTGTGTATCGTTTGCTTCTGGCTTTTTTTTCTTGATAAAAAACGTTTCACGTACGAAACACCTGTACCGATATCTTCGTCACATATTCTTTCACAGATGCCGTTGCCAGTTCGTCGATCACTGCTTCTTTGTAGGAATACTGGCCCGTCGAAAAATGGTTCTGGTCGATCCAGTCGAAGAGGGTTTTGTAGGTGTCTTTTGAAAACGGCGCGTCGCATTCTTGTTACTTTAGCCTGCAAATAAAAAGTCAATACTAAAATTGAAGAAAG
>NZ_QTWD01000006.1:0-1047 GCF_003460955.1 Blautia sp. AF26-2
GTGCGCCAGTCCTTCCGCCCCGGTGAGATTACCCCGGAAGAAGCAAAACGGCTGGGCGTAGAATTTGCAAGGCGTTTTACCAAAGGCAATCATGCTTTTGTGGTATGCACGCACATAGACAAGTCGCACATTCATAATCACATTATCTGGTCATCGGTCAGCTTAGAATATGACCGGAAGTTCCGAAACTTTTGGGGCAGCACCAAGGCGGTTCGTCGGCTAAGTGACACCATCTGTATTGAGAATGGACTGTCCATTGTAGAGAATCCGAAACCTCATGGAAAGAGCTATAACAAATGGCTGGGCGATCAGGCAAAGCCCTCTCACCGAGAGCTGCTTCGTGTGGCGATTGACAACGCATTATCACAAAGTCCTGCTGACTTTGAAGAACTGCTGAAGCTGTTGCAAGAGTATGGTTGTGAAGTTTCAAAGCGCGGAAAATCGTATCGACTGAAGCTCTTTGGTTGGGAAAAAGCCGCCCGCATGGACAGTCTGGGCGAAGGATATGGATTGGAAGATTTGCGGGCAGTTCTCTCCGGGAAGAAAGCACATACCCCGCGAAAGAAAACAGTCACACAGGCAGAGACGCCGAAGATCAATCTGCTGGTGGACATTCAGGCAAAATTGCAGGCTGGAAAAGGTGCTGGCTATGCTCGATGGGCTAAAGTTTTTAATCTGAAACAAATGGCGCAGACCATGAATTACCTGTCAGAGAACAATCTGCTGGAGTATGCGGTTTTGGAAAAAAAGGCTGCGGCTGCCACGGCACATCACAATGAACTTTCGGCGCAGATCAAAGCGGCTGAAAAGCGCATGGCAGAGATTGCTGTTCTGCGTACTTACATCGTAAATTATGCCAAGACCCGTGAGGTCTATGTGGCATACCGCAAGGCGGGCTACTCTAAGAAATTCCGGGAGGAACATGAGGAAGAAATTCTGCTCCACCAGGCTGCTAAGAATGCCTTTGATGAGATGGGCGTCAAGAAGCTGCCCAAGGTCAAAGAGTTACAGACAGAGTACGCAAAATTGCTGGAAGAAAAGAAAAAG